>NZ_JAKEVJ010000130.1:0-5069 GCF_022398425.1 Shewanella sp. Isolate7
TGTGATCAGAAATAGCGCAGGAAAAACGCTTGAGAACAAAGCAGGATTTTTAGATAAGTAGTTATTCTACAATTAAAAATACTAATACAGTTATCGAGCGTTTTAACAAGCTAGAATGATCAATTATTTATTACGATTGGTATAAGCCAATTAACAGATAAAAAATGCCACCCTAAGGTGGCATTTTCATGGCTCGAGTTTTTATACCCATCACAGTAAGTAATTAGATTTAGCGTAAGGCAAACGTTTGAGAACAAGAGAGTATTCTTGATGAGTCGTTATTCAGCAGTCAAAAATACTCACACAGTTATCGAGCACAGTTATCGCGCGTTTTAACAAGCTAAAATGACCAGTTACTTACTACGCTTGGTATCACACGAAGAGCTCTTTGATGTTCTTCAGATCGCTCTTACCGTTGGCAATCTCCTCTGGCGACAGGCCAGACACCTCGTGCGGGAATACCAACCAGTCTTCAGATTCATGAATGAAGTAATCCGGCTTTAGCGATACCGCGGTATTCTTCGGCTTGTAGTATGGGCAGGCGATGCGCACATCTCTTGGCATGTTAAGGCGCATCAGCTCCGCCAGCTTCTCTTTCAGGGCGTGGATGCTGCGGCCAGAATCGAACACATCGTCGACGATCAACAGGCCATCATCGGCGTTGGCGTTCTCGACGATATAGTGCAAACCATGCACCTTGATCTGCTTGCTCTGCTTGTCTGTGCCTATGCCATAGTAAGAAGAGGTACGTACGGCAATATGATCTGTCTCGACCTGCTTAAAATCGAAATATTCTTGGACTGCGATCCCTATCGGGGCACCACCACGCCATATGCCGACAATAAACTGTGGTCTAAAACCGCTCTCATAAACTTGCGCCGCAAGGCGAAAAGAATCTTCCAGCAATTCCTGTGCGGTAATAAAGTGTTTCTCAGACATCAGGCCGTCCCCATCTTGTTCTAATTTGGTCTTTGAGAGGGAGGAAGGTAATCCATCGATTAGGCTTCGCCCCAAATCCAGCGTAGCACAAGGGGCGCGTATTGAACTTCAACACGACGACAATCGGCGCTGCGGGATTTGGAGCTGAATTTTATACTAAAAAATCCCCCTATGCAGAACTAAATAACGAAACTTGGACGGGGATGCACTTTTTAAGACAAAAAAAGCCGCCTCTAAGGCGGCTTCAGTTACTTTAAGCCAATTTCAGTCACTTTGCCTCGGCTTATGCCGCGCTGATCTTGGCCTCACCCGCCATGGTCATCGCCGCGTAGTGCTTGTCAGTTGCCTCGCTAAACTCGCTATCGAGAATCGTATCGACGAAGTGCCAGTCGCTGCGTACCGACTCAGGTGTGAAGGTCAATACCATGAAACCGCGATCCCTTAGGTTAGTGTACTTAAGCCCCTCAACCAGGTCGACGACACCGGCCTCGGTCACGCTCTGCTGATCGGCAGGAATACCAAGATAGTATTCGAGTCCAGGTGAAGAAACCGAGCTGGTCGCGTACTCGACGCCAACGATATCACCATGGCTGTCCTTCAGCTCGTTAGCCCAGGCGTTATGGGTATCACCGGCAATCACCACCAGGTTAGCGCCAGTCGATTTCGCCGTCGCCAGGATCACCTCTCGCTCGTAGGCGTAACCATCCCAGGCATCTAAGTTGTATGGAATAGCTGGCAGTTGCAGCAGCGCCACCACCTCGGGTGTCAGCTTGTGCTGGTTACCGATAAGGTAGCTGTATTCCTGCGCCGTTAGGGTCGGATCATTGGCCGCCGCTCGGGCCGCCAGCTGCGCCAGGGCACCTAGCTCGGCATACTCATAGACAGAGAGCTTCTGCATGGCGATCGCCGCTGGCAGCATCATGGTGCCCATCAACACCTGCTGTCCCAGAACCTGCCACTTACCGGTGGCGCTCAGCAGGCTGGCCTGCAGCCACTGTAGCTGATCGGCGCCCAGTAGGGTGCGGTCGCTGCTGGTGACATCCGCCATGAAGCGAGCACTGTCCATGGCGCCTGTGGCGGCATCGACATAGTCGGCATAGTCCAGCTGCTTGTCTCGGGCCAGCACCCGGGTATCTAGCATATGCAGGTCGACCAGATCGCCGAAGCTAAACGAGCGATAGATCTCCTCGTGGTTCCCCTCGCGCCATGGGCGGATAGGCAGCCACTCGAAGTAGGCTTGCAGCGCAGCCGTCTTACGGGCCTCGAAATCCCCTTCGCCCTCGTTATGGTTTTCGGCGCCGCCAGACCAGGTATCGTTCGCCACCTCATGGTCATCCCATACGGTAATGAAAGGCACCTTGGCATGTAGGCCCTGCAGTGAGCCATCGCTGCGGTATTGACCATAGCGGGTGCGGTAATCTGACAGGGTAAAGAGTTCACCGGCAGGCATGACTTCACGGCCCAACTCGACCGCATTTTCGCTGGCATAACCGCCGCGACCATATTCATAGATGTAGTCGCCAAGGTGCACCACGGCGTCCAGAGCGTCCTGCTCGCTCGCCAGCTGATACACATTGAAATGACCGGCCGGGTAGTTAGCGCAAGACATCACCGCCAGCTTAACCTGCTCGACCGCGCCCTGCGGTAGCGTCTTGGTCATGCCGGCATTCGATACCTGCTCGCCCGACATGAAGCGATAGTAGTAGGCCGTGCCCGCATCCAAGCCGATGGCATCCACCTTGACGGTATAGTCGCGATCGGCATTGGTGGTGGTTTCACCGTTGGAGATCATCTGGGTAAAGTCGGCATCGGTTGCGATCTCCCAGCCTACCTTGACGTCACCGTCGGTTTCTGGGGTCACTCGGGTCCAGAGGATCACAGCGCTGTGGGTCGGGTCACCACTGGCGACACCGTGAAGAAATTGTACCTTAGAGGCGGCTTCCTGCTTATCGTCGTCACTGCTTGAACAGCCCATCAGGCCATAGGAGACAACGGCGGCACCAACACCCTTGGCCGACATGGCCAGAAAATCCCTGCGAGAATACTTGGTTTTCATTATTATTCCTTTATTTGAGCCGGTTATCCCTTGTGCCCTCGTTTCACATCATGTGAAGCTGAAAACGCCTACTGCGAAAGATAACTGACCTTGTTATTGTTATTCCTGGTAAGAGGTCTAATGACTCTAATTATCAATTAACAATATTGCAAAATTATTATGATCACGGCAACCGCTAGTTTCGACTGAGGGAGACAGCCAAGGCAGCAGAACATCTCGAAAGAGGCTGGGTTAATGCCATGCAGCAGCATTTTTCGCCGCGGGGATATCTGCACCCCCAGGCCGATGGCGTGCATTTTTAAATCGCGCCATAAATAACTGTTATGATAAATGCATCCCCATAGTTGAAGGAGTCGACCATGAGAGTCAGCGATATCATGTCCAAAGACACTGTGTGCATCAGCGATCAGGCCACCACCAAGGACGCCCACCTCCTGATGAGCAGCCGCGGCGTACGTCACCTGCCCGTCATCAGCGAAACCGATGGCACCCTGGTGGGTATTCTCACCCATAAGAAGATGATCAGCACAGTCATGGGCATGCTAACCCATTACGGCAACGAAGGACTGGATCGTCAAGAGCGGCGCACCTCGGTGGCCGAGATCATGGATAGGGAGTTTCAGAAGGTGACCCTGGACGAGCCACTGGCCGTGGTGGTGGATTATTTCGTCGACAACAAGCTGGGCTGCCTGCCGGTAGTCGACGAGGCCCACAAGGTGATTGGCATCTTAACCTCGTCGGACTTCGTCAAGCTATGCGCCGCGCTACTTAAACGCTAGATAAGCCTGTCGTCTAAGCCTGCCATCTAAGTCTGTAACTTAAGCAACCTACACCAAGAGATAGGCGAACAGCGGCGCGCCAATCACCATGGCGATGCCGGTAAAGATCATGGTAAGGCTGGCCACCCCCCCCTCTTCCCGACCATATTCGGCGGCCTTGGCCGCCCCCACCCCATGGGCACTGGCGCCAAGGGCGGCGCCTTTGGCCAACGGGCTGGAGATCTTAGCCAGCCTGAATACCGGGCCACACAAGAGCATGCCCAGCACACCCGTCATCAATACCAATACGGCGGTGAGATCCGGCACGCCGCCAAACTCGCGGGTCGCCTCCAAGGCAAAAGGGGTCGACACCGACCGCACCAGCAGGCTGTGGGACAACTCGGGCGGCAGATAGATCACCCGCGTCAGCAGCCAGGAGGAGACCAGGCCCGCCAGCAGACCGGTCAGCACACCCAGGCTCAGGGTCAGCGGGTAGCGACGGATCAGATGACGTTCACGATAGATGGGCAAGGCAAAGGCAATGGTCGCCGGCGCCAGTAGCATGCTGAGATAGTGGTTATATTCGAAATAGGTGGGCAGCGGAATGGCAAAAATGACCACCAAGGCCAGCAGTATGGCCGGTGTCAGCACCATGGGTGACAACCACCAGTGACCGAAGCGACGATAGAGCCCCTTACTCAGGACGTAACTGACCAGGGTAGCCAGCAAGCAGCCTAGGCCGAGCAGCGACAGATGCAATGAGTTAACCATGTCGAACATCCAACGTCTGGGCCGCGCCGGAGCGTCTAATGCGGCGCTCATACTTAAAGACTCGGTCGATGACAAAGCCGGTGATCAGCAAGACGCTGACGCTCCCCAGCACTAAGGTGCAGAGCAGGCTCACACCATACTGCTCCAGCAGCGGCGCATAGTGCATGGAGGCGACAACGGGCGGAATGAAGAAGAGTAGCAGCTCACCCAGCAGCCAGGCGGCGCCACGGGCCACGAAACGTTCGGGCAACCAGTTGAGCGCCAACAGGGCCAGCAGCGCCACCAGGCCAATCACCCCGCTAGGTAGGGGTAAGGCCAGGCGAGTCACCAACCATTGGGCGGCAAGGGCCAGCAGAGACAATAGCCCCACCTGCAACAGGAGTTGCAGCAGATTTCGAAGTGGGGGGAGAAAAGTTGCCATGAAAAACTCTGTCTAACGAGAAGATGTAGCGATCTTACGCTTGCCATTTAAATAAAAAAAATGAATATTATTTATAAAATAAATTACCAAAAGCTATTCAATGGATCTCAAGGCATTACACTAC
>NZ_JAKEVJ010000131.1:0-6048 GCF_022398425.1 Shewanella sp. Isolate7
CTCTAAGGACAAGGGCGGCGACCTGACCTTCGATATGGCGGCCATCAAGTTCAACGGCCAAAAAGGCGACTGGGGCCTGGCGGCAGAATACCGCTTCACCTCCAGCACCGACTACATCAAGTATGGCTATGGCTACTACAATATCGACCCCGACTGGCAGTTGCAGTTTGGTATCAACAAGGTGCCTTTTGGTAACCGTGACTTCATCTCCAACAGCTGGTGGTTCGGCATCCCCTACTACCTGGGCTTCGAAGATGATCATGATGTAGGTATCAAGGCTATCTATGAAAAGAACGGCTGGCACACAGACCTGGCCTTCTACAAGAACCCTGAGTATGGCCCAACAGAAAATAAACGTTACGCCACAGATCTCTACACGGGCACCATCAACGGCACCGAGTACAACAACGAAGAGACCAACCAGTTCAACGTACGCCAAACCTACACCCTGGAGCATGAAGGCGGCTCGACCACGGTTGGCGGTTCTGTGCAGTATGGTCAGATCTATAACAACAAGACGGGCAACAACGGTGACCGTTATGCCGTCGCGCTGCACCTAGACAGCAGCTACAAGGGCTGGAACCTTCAGCTGCAGGCCATGCAGTATGAATATGACGCCGCCGACGCCGTCGATCCAAACAAGATTGGGGTCTCAGTGGTGAGCTGGCAGTATGAGATCGCCAGTAAGGGTCAGGCATACAGTGTCAACATCGCCAAGACCTTCAACACCGACTGGGGTAGCGTGAAGTGCTATAACGATTTCGGCTTGATGACACCTGACGTTGCCGATGACAGCTATGACAACAGCATGCAGAACGTCACCGGCTGTGCCATCTCAGCAGGCCCTACCTACACCATGGTTGATTTCATCATGGGTAAGAACATGACCTTCTCAACCGCTAACAATGACCATGTGGGGCTTCCAGAGGTTGGCGACGATTGGGACAAGCGGGTCAACATTAACTTTGGTTATTATTTCTAATGCTTAACGCAAGTTAGCTGGCAGTTGCTCCTACCGCCTAACTTACAGCTTTAGGGCCGCGCTATTGCTCATCTAATCACACCACCGCGACAAATTTGGCCCGGCCCTCGACCCTATCGAGGGCTTTTTTCGGTGAGGTTATGCCTAGTACACTCGGGGGAATCCTGCAAATTCACGCTCGTCAGCGCGCAGCAGGCGGCGCAGCTCATATGATCGCGATAGTGCTGGTCAAAAAACGCCGTGGTTTGTGCCTCTAACGAATCGAATAATTCAGGGGTTAATGGCCTATGCCAGCGATACTGCCCCATCAACTTGGCGAGATGGCGATAACAGGTCTCACGCCGATTTGACAGGTACTCGGGCGCGATCAACTGACTTTCAAACTGGGTCAGCGAACCGGTCAGATAGAAGGTGATGCCTTGTACCAGCTCCTTAACCTGCAAGGGGGTCGCCTCCAGCTCCCCCCTCTCTACCGCCTGGTGCAACGACTCGGTAAACCAGCCCCAAAAGGCATTGATTCGCTTCTTAAATCGCTCAATTTTTTCGTCGCTGGCAAGCTGCCACACCATGGTATTGACCGACACCGAGCGCAGGGTAAAAAAGCTCTTGCTGCGTTTAATGGTCTCGAAGGTGAACATGATAGGCAAGAGCACCCTCTCCTGCGCCGTCAGTTCCGGATGTTTATCGATAAAAATAGGTAAGTGATTCGATGTCGCACTCCTCAGGAAGAGGCAGACCAAGACATCTTCTTTTCGCTCGAAGAATTTATAGAGTGTCCCGGTCGAGCAACCCACCTCTTTCGCCAGCTGAGAGAATTTAAATGACACTATCCCTTGAGACTCGATAAGCTGCTCCGCAGCATCCAAGATCTGATTGCAACGCATCATTGGCAAAGTATCGGTGGGACATTTCATCGTTTACACCCTTATCGTGGAGGAGGCGAGAGTATGCGCCCAAATTATTTTCGAATTACAGTGACCCCTTAACTAATCGGGACAAACCTCACGTAAAACGGCCGCTACTGTCTGGCGTTGTGAATCACGTCAAACAAACATTCACGCAGAAAAATTTACGCCCAGATACACTAGCGCCTACATTTCGCCAGCATAGAAACATTTCAGAAAAGTTATTCGAGACATGGTTCACGAATAAGTTTGCCACTCAAAAAAAGCCGTGACTTACTTCACCTTTAACGCTTAGCAGAACCTCTATCTTTGCCTGCATAAAGAGACAGAGGACATTAGCAATGCACAACAGAAGAAACTTTTTAAAGCTTAGTGCGGGAGCCGCCATAGGTGGCATGGCCGCGACAATGCCCGCCACCTCCTTAGCCAAAGAGTGCAAAGAGATACAATGGGACGAGTCTCATGACGTTATCGTCGTCGGCTCCGGATTTGCCGGATTGTCAGCGGCGCTCAATACCAAGCGACAAGGCGTCGGCTCGGTATTGGTACTGGAAAAGATGCAGGTCATCGGCGGCAATTCGGCCATCAATGGCGGCTGGCTAGCCATCCCCAAGAACCCGATTCAGCTGGCACAGGGCATCAAAGATGACTCTCCCGAAGAGTTAGTCAAAGACCAGATCATCTCTGGCCGCGGCATGCAGAACGAGGCCGCGCTGCGTCAGATCGCCAATCGCGCCCTCGATGCCTATGAGCTATGCATAGGCACAGGCGTCAAGTTCCGCGATGGTTTCAACATTCAGGTCGGCGGTCATAACAAGGCTCGCGCCATACGGACACAGCATGGTACGGGTGGCGACATCACCACCAAGCTGTATGAGGCAGGTGTAAAAGAGGGGGTCGAGTACCATCTGCAACATTACATCGAAGACTTCATCATGGATGGCCAAACCATAGTCGGACTCAAGGTACGTAAAAACTATCGCTTCCCCGACATCAAGACCGGCAGCACTGTCTACATCAGAGCCAACAAGGCCGTGATCCTGGCCAATGGCGGCTTCGCCCGCAACATGAAGCTGCGCGAAATGGTCGACCCTTCACTCGATCCAACCCTAGATTGCACCAACGCCCATGGCGCGACTGGGGAAGTCACGCTAACAGCCATGGCACACGGCGCCTTGCCGGTGCACATGAACCTGATTCAAACCGGCCACTGGGGATCACCCGATGAGGGCGGTTTTGGCTGGTCAAATGCGCTGCTCTCAATTGGTTGGCACCAAGGCGCCGCCATCAGCGTCCTCAATGGCAAACGCTTCATGGACGAACGTGCAGACCGTAAAACCTGCTCCGAGGCCATCATGAAAAACCGTTATCCAGACAACAGTCCGGCCTACCCAGTAGTCTTGTTCAACTACGAAAAATACAAGGATGACGACCGTGTTGTGCGTGCGCTGCGCGACAAGATGGCCTGGAAACTGGACAGCCTAGATGAGATAGCCAGCAAGTTTACTATCCCTGCGGCCGAGCTAAAACGCACCATCAGCGAGTACAACGGCCATGTTAACGCCCGTAAAGACCCGCTATTCAACCGCAAGATGGACACGGCCGAGGTATTGACCGGCCCCTATGTAGTCTCGCGCATCTGGCCAAAAGTGCATTACTGCATGGGTGGCCTAAAGACAGATCTCGGCGCCCGGGTCATCGATGGCCGCTCCATGTCACCCATCAACAAGCTCTACGCCATTGGCGAGGTCACAGGTGGCGTTCACGGCGAGGCCAGACTCAGCTCGACCTCTTGTCTGGAATGTTTGGCGATGGGAATCGTCGTTTCTGAAACCATCAAATCTGACGCGCAGGCTTAATCACTATGAACAAATCTATTTTAACCCTCCTACTGGGACTGGCTCTGTCTTCAAGCGTCTACGCCGGTGATCTCGTCAAGATGAAGGGCAAGACTCAGGGACGCACCAACCACGAGTTTATCTACCAAGATGGCTGCCAGGGCTGTCACCAGGGTTCAGGCAAGAAGAACGCCACAGATGCCGCCTGCGTCGAGTGTCATGGCGAGATCAATAGCATCCCGGTAGACGAGAGCAAGCGGGCCATCCCAGAGGCCCATCCCCATAAGTCTCTGCACTATAACCAAGGCGCTAGCTGCCTGGCCTGCCATGGCGAACACGAGAATAAGGCGCCAGTCTGCGCCGAATGTCACCGCACCTGGTTCGGTGAGATGTAACAAATTCTGACGTAAATACTTAAAAATACTAATAGGTAATGATGATGAAAAAGACCACTCAATTTATGTTGTCTATGGTCGCCACCGCGATAGCCCTTTCTGGCTCAACGGCGTTTGCCGGAGAACAGGAAGATGGTATCAATGTTGGCGGCGCGGTACGTGTTAACTATGGCTACAAAGACTATAGTGAGGCCTCTAAGGACAAGGGCGGCGACCTGACCTTCGATATGGCGGCCATCAAGTTCAACGGCCAAAAAGGCGACTGGGGCCTGGCGGCAGAATACCGCTTCACCTCCAACACCGACTACATCAAGTATGGCTATGGCTACTACAATATCGACCCCGACTGGCAGTTGCAGTTCGGTATCAACAAGGTGCCTTTTGGTAACCGTGACTTCATCTCCAACAGCTGGTGGTTCGGCATCCCCTACTACCTGGGCTTCGAAGATGATCATGATGTAGGTATCAAGGCTATCTATGAAAAGAACGGCTGGCACACAGACCTGGCCTTCTACAAGAACCCTGAGTATGGCCCAACAGAAAATAAACGTTACGCCACAGATCTCTACACGGGCACCATCAACGGCACCGAGTACAACAACGAAGAGACCNTGCCTTTTGGTAACCGTGACTTCATCTCCAACAGCTGGTGGTTCGGCATCCCCTACTACCTGGGCTTCGAAGATGATCATGATGTAGGTATCAAGGCTATCTATGAAAAGAACGGCTGGCACACAGACCTGGCCTTCTACAAGAACCCTGAGTATGGCCCAACAGAAAATAAACGTTACGCCACAGATCTCTACACGGGCACCATCAACGGCACCGAGTACAACAACGAAGAGACCAACCAGTTCAACGCTGAGGAATCCCCTGATAACTTTGATATAAATCATGAAATTAGAGTGAACTTACACCTTGGAATGTGATCTGATTAAGCGCAAAAAAAAACCAATCACGGACTTCCAAGGTGCAAGCGTTAACTATCTTACATCAATCCCTCTATCAACATTGCCCAGAAATTCACCAAAAGCGTCTAAATACCCTCATGGTTGCCTGCCGGGCTCTCATTGATTCAGACCGTCTTACATTGACCGCTTTAGGTCGTCATATTGATGGAACTCATGCGCAAACCAAACATTCGATTAAGCGTATCGACAGGTTGCTCGGCAACCATCATCTTCATCACGAGAGANTTCAGACCGTCTTACATTGACCGCTTTAGGTCGTCATATTGATGGAACTCATGCGCAAACCAAACATTCGATTAAGCGTATCGACAGGTTGCTCGGCAACCATCATCTTCATCACGAGAGACTAGCGGTCTACCAATGGCATGCTAAGTGGTTACTGACACAGCACACCATGCCCATTGTTTTGGTGGATTGGTCTGATATGCGTGAAGGGCGCGAACTCATTGCCCTGAGGGCTTCTATTGCCATAAAGGGTCGTTCAATCACCCTTTATGAGCGAACATTTCCCTTAGCGCTGCAAGGAACGCAAACTGCTCATAATCAGTTTCTCAATGAGCTTCATAGGGTGTTACCTGCAAACGTCACCCCGCTGATAGTYACCGATGCAGGGTTTCGTAATCCCTGGTTTAGAAAGGTGGAGCAACTTGGTTGGTACTGGCTCGGTCGGGCTAGAGGATTGAGTGTTTATCGCCTTCATCCCTTTGGCCGTCAATGTTCACTTAAAGCGCTCTATGCCAGAGCAAGTAGCCGCGCCAAGTATGTTGGTCGGGTAGCCTTATCGGTCAAGAAGCCTTTGCTCTGTGAGATGGTATTGTTTAAGGCACGAGGTAAAGGACGTAAAGGTCAGCGCAGTACGACGACCGACTGTCATCATACCGCCCAATGGACCTATGAGCTGACGGCAAAAGAGCCTTGGGCACTGGTGACCAACCTCACGATGGAAGCCATGCCACC
>NZ_JAKEVJ010000132.1:0-4691 GCF_022398425.1 Shewanella sp. Isolate7
TGGATGGACCGTCAGTAGAAGCTACTACTAGGATAGCGCCGTCCATCTGTGCAGCACCAGTGATCATGTTTTTAACATAGTCAGCGTGGCCTGGGCAGTCTACGTGTGCGTAGTGACGAGTTGGAGTATCGTACTCGATGTGAGAGGTATTGATGGTAATACCGCGCTCACGCTCTTCTGGAGCGTTATCGATCTGTGCGAAATCTTTAGCTTCACCACCGTACGTCTTAGTCAGTACGTGAGAGATAGCAGCTGTAAGAGTTGTTTTACCATGGTCAACGTGACCGATGGTGCCCACGTTTACGTGAGGTTTGCTACGTTCAAATTTTTCTTTAGCCATGGTATTGCCCCAATTAAGAGATACTTGGTGATGAAATCTACATACAACAAAAAATCCGATGCCTATAATGTCATCGAATCGATTTAATTAAGATAATTACGGAAGCTTAGTTGGGAAGGCTGAAGGCAGTTTATCGTGAACGGGACCCTGTTGGGCTGGCTCATAGATACGGGCACAATCAGCGAAAATTGGAGCGGATGGCGGGAATCGAACCCGCGTTATCAGCTTGGAAGGCTGGAGTAATACCATTATACGACATCCGCGCAACCTAACTAAGGTTACCTAACTACCTAGAAAAATGGTGGAGGGAGAAGGATTCGAACCTTCGAAGGCTGAGCCGTCAGATTTACAGTCTGATCCCTTTGGCCACTCGGGAACCCCTCCAGAGAAATGGTGCCGGCACCAAGAGTCGAACTCGGGACCTACTGATTACAAGTCAGTTGCTCTACCAACTGAGCTATGCCGGCGTGTCATTTCGGTAGCGGATATTAGGTAATCGTGAGCACAAGTGCAATACCTATTTTTAAAAATCTGCAAAAAAATCGCCTAAACGACGTTTTTTCCGCCACGCAAGCCTCAGAAAGTGCACTATTTACCCATAAATCTCGAACCGCTTAATCAGCCATTATGTAATCGTGTTTTTGATGTTGTTCCGCTTGAGTCTATGGTGTACTGTGCCTTGCCTAAGGGGAGATTTCATTCATGCACGCCGACAACCAAATTCATAATGCACTCTATCTCGCATTTGCCCGCCAACAATGGGCCGAGCTGCGAAAATCTGTGCCTTTAACACTCAGCGAATCCGATCTCGATGATCTACGCGGCATCAACGAATCTATCTCTCTCGATGAAGTGACCGACATCTATCTGCCCCTGAGCCGCCTGCTTAATCTGATCGTCGGCGCCAAGCAGCAGAGAGGACTGGTATTGAATCAGTTTCTCGGTCGCGTACCGCCCAAGCGCCCCTACATTATTAGCATTGCCGGCAGTGTTGCCGTGGGTAAGAGCACGACGGCGCGTATCCTGCAGGCCTTGTTACGTCAGTGGCCCGAACACCCCAAGGTCGACCTGGTCACCACAGACGGTTTTCTCTATCCCCTATCAGAGCTGAAGCGCCGTGGACTGCTACAACGTAAAGGCTTTCCAGAAAGCTATGATATGAAATTGCTGGTCGAGTTTATCTCTAAGATAAAGGCCGGTGAGAGCCTGGTGCATGCGCCTATCTATTCCCATATCAGTTACGACAGGGTGGCCGATACCCAACAGGCGATAGAACAGCCCGACATTTTGATCATCGAGGGGCTCAATGTGCTGCAGACGGGGCAAGATACCCATGTCGCCATACAGCAACCCTTCGTGTCCGACTTTGTCGACTTCTCCATCTATGTCGATGCCGAAGAGCCGCTGTTAAAAGAGTGGTATATCTCCCGCTTCCTCAAGTTCCGCACCGGCGCCTTTAGCGACCCTAACTCCTATTTCCATCACTACTCGGAGTTGAGCGATGATGAGGCCACTAAGATAGCCGCGAATATCTGGGACAGCATCAACGGCCCTAACCTGAACCTGAATATTCTGCCCACCCGGGACAGGGCGCACCTCATCTTGCGTAAGGGGACAGATCATATGATGCACCAGGTGCTGATGCGTAAATAGACACGGTAGATAGCCAAGCACTTACTAATAGACAAATGGCCATCTAGAGATGGCCGTTTTGTTATGCTGGACGCATGGATATCTCGCCACCGACGAAGGCTTTGGTCCCCTCCTCCGTCTTGAGCAATATCGCCCCTTGCTCGTCGATACCGCAGCAGATCCCCTCGACGCTATTTTCGCCCATCAGCAACTTGATAAGCTCACCGTCGAACAAATCGGCCTCACGCCACCTTGCTTGGAACGCCTTAAGTCCCTCTCGTTGAAACAGTTCGAGATCGGTAACCAACTGGCGTTGCAGGGCGATCATCAACTCCGTCTTATCCGGCAGCTGCGCCAGCTCGGACAGATCGCTCCAAGGCTGATCTATCTTATCCGCCTGCGCCGGCGACATAGAAAGGTTAATACCAATGCCAATGACTAGGTCACATACGCTGTCGGCCTGACCACTCATCTCGATCAGTATGCCCGCGAGCTTCTTATGATTGAGGTAGATGTCGTTGGGCCACTTAACGCCAATACCCTCTACGCCCAGGGAGCGAAGCACTGTCACTAATGAGCAGCCAACCACCAGGCTTAGGCCCATCGCTTGAGCCATGCCCTGAGAAAACTGCCAATAGAAGGAGGTATAGAGATGACAGCCATAGGGAGATACCCAATGACGTCCGCGGCGTCCTCGCCCGGCAGACTGGTACTCGGCCACGCAGATATCGCCGCTGCTGAGATCCTTCACATGCTCAAGCAGAAATCCGTTGGTGCTGTTTATCTCATTGAAGTAGAAACAACGGTTCTTTATCGAGGCCTTAAGGGCCGTCTCATCGATAAGCGAGATTGGCGTGGCTAACTTATAGCCCTTGCCTTTGACACTATAGATATCGACACCAAACTCCTCTAAGTTGCCCACCTGTTTGCTCACCGCCGCCCGAGATATACCGAGTTCACTGGCCAACGCCTCGCCCGACACGAACTGCCCCTGGCTCAACAAGCGAATAATCTCCCGGCGACGGGCCCACTGATCATGCATCTGCTAATTCCTTCTGTCCGGTTGCACCTATGATCCTAGGTTCGACCTCTAACCTTACGCCAAAATCATCGAATATCCTATCTATCACGAGCCTAGCCAAGCCACACACCTCCTGGCCACTGCAGCCCCCCTTGTTGACGATAACCAACGCCTGTTTAAGGTGAATCGAGGCATTGCCGACAGACTCTCCCTTCAGCCCTGCTCTGTCAATCAACCAGCCAGCCGCCAACTTAACCTGTGAATCCTCCAGGGGATAGCCCACTATGTCGGCATATTGCTGCTGAAGCCGCTCAAATGTTTGCTGACTAACCACAGGATTTTTGAAGAAGCTACCCACGTTACCTAATACGGTAGGATCGGGCAGTTTCGCCATACGTGTGTCACAGATACAGTCGAACACCTCTTTCGGTGTCACCCCTTGCTTGCGTTCACTCAATTCTTGCAGTGGCCCGTAACTCAGGTTGGGCTGCCACACCTTGGGCAACATGAAGCCCACCCTCAGAATCACGGCACGACGCTTCAGGGTATTTTTGAAGATAGATTCTCGGTAAGCAAATTCGCAATCGCTGCCCTTAAGCCGCTTTATCTCACCGCTGGGCAAATCTAAGTATTCGACCCAATCACAAAATTGCGCCAGCTCCGCACCATAGGCACCTATATTTTGAATGGGCGCAGCGCCTACAGAACCAGGAATAAGCGCGAGATTCTCGAGACCAGGCATATTCTGTTCGAGACAGAACTGGATGAGTTCATGCCACACCTCGCCAGCTTCAACCTTGAGGTAATAATGTTTGTCATCCTGACTCACCTCTATCCCTTTGGTCTCTACTAAAACCGCAGTGCCCTGGAAGGTTTCGGTCAAGACAATGTTGCTACCACCGCCAATGAGTAAAAGGGGCTCCTGCGCTTTGAATGTCTGCAAGCAAATAGCAATAAGCTCGGCCTCCTGCCTTGCTCTTACCAAACGAAAGCAATCAGCCTCGAGGCCAAGGGTATTAAATTGCGTTAAAGAATCTGTGATCTTAGAGTCCATAGAGGAAGCGTGTG
Source organism: Shewanella sp. Isolate7 (assembly GCF_022398425.1). NCBI lineage: Bacteria > Pseudomonadati > Pseudomonadota > Gammaproteobacteria > Alteromonadales > Shewanellaceae > Shewanella > Shewanella sp. Isolate7. The sequence continues at coordinate 4,062 of NZ_JAKEVJ010000132.1, forward strand.
TTTGCCAATCAGTCAAAAAAGCCATTGTAACGTATCTGACTCCTCCGGCCTAAATCCCAACAAAGATTAATCTCACGGGATCGCAAGATTCTTATATGGATAGTTACAGCTTGCGACCAGGGGAGTTCACAGAGTGCAAACTCTCACCTTGAACTGTGCTTGTGAACTATAAGGCACTATAGAAGATATGAGATAGTGCAAAGCTGGAAGGATTATCGAAAAGCATTTTTCGGCTGACGTCGAGGGTAGGTATTCATGCCTACATAAGTGAATAAACCACCCGACTTTAATGAAGGCGGTTTTGAGAGAAAGCGTCGATAATTTCATAAACCCTAAACGCAAAAAAGCCACCTTATTCAGGTGGCTTCTTCACTTAATTAGGCGTCTGGAAATGACCTACTCTCACATGGGGAGACCCCACACTACCATCGGCGCGATTGCGTTTCACTTCTGAGTTCGGGATGGGATCAGGTGGGACCACAATGCTATGGTTTCCAGACAAAATTGTAAATTTGAAAAGCTGTACTCTATCTAAGAGTCAATCTGAGTTTTAGTACACGGATGTACTCTATGTCATAAATGCAGGAGCAATTTATGACCTCACTTCAATCAAGTACTTTTGTATTCTTT
>NZ_JAKEVJ010000133.1:0-4352 GCF_022398425.1 Shewanella sp. Isolate7
CGGCGGGCCTTGTACACACCGCCCGTCACACCATGGGAGTGGGCTGCACCAGAAGTAGATAGCTTAACCTTCGGGAGGGCGTTTACCACGGTGTGGTTCATGACTGGGGTGAAGTCGTAACAAGGTAGCCCTAGGGGAACCTGGGGCTGGATCACCTCCTTACCTATACGATGATTTGATACTTGGTCGAAAAATGCTCCTGCATTTTCGACATTCGGTACATCCGTGTACCTTTTGAGTGTTCACACAGATAACTTGTTCTTGTTAGAGCGAGTGGCACGTCCGAGCGGCGATGCTTGTTCTTTAAAAATTTGGAAAGCTGATAGTAATAACCGAGAGGTTATTGCGAAAATAATTGAGTTCTCAAAACACACTTTAATCAAGTGACTTGAGTATTCTTTTGGCGAAAGTTGAAACCATTAGTTGCGATGCARCTCAGATGAAACTCATTTGGGTTGTATGGTTAAGTGACTAAGCGTATACGGTGGATGCCTTGGCAGTCAGAGGCGATGAAGGACGTAGTAACTTGCGAAAAGCGTTGGCGAGCTAGCGAACGGGGATTAGCCCTTAAGCCTAGAGGGTGTTAGTGGAATGTGTTGGAAAGCACAGCGATACAGGGTGATAGCCCCGTACATGAAAACTAACTTTAGGTGAAAACGAGTAGGACGGGACACGTGATATCTTGTTCGAATATGGGGGGACCATCCTCCAAGGCTAAATACTCCTGACTGACCGATAGTGAACCAGTACCGTGAGGGAAAGGCGAAAAGAACCCCTGTGAGGGGAGTGAAATAGAACCTGAAACCGTATACGTACAAGCAGTGGGAGCGGTTCTTGAGACCGTGACTGCGTACCTTTTGTATAATGGGTCAGCGACTTACATTTTGTAGCGAGGTTAAGCGAATAGCGGAGCCGTAGGGAAACCGAGTGTTAACTGCGCGTTTAGTTGCAAGGTGTAGACCCGAAACCCGGTGATCTAGCCATGGGCAGGTTGAAGGTTGAGTAACATCAACTGGAGGACCGAACACACGTATGTTGAAAAATGCGGTGATGACTTGTGGCTGGGGGTGAAAGGCCAATCAAACCGGGAGATATCTGGTTCTCCTCGAAAGCTATTTAGGTAGCGCCTCGAGCGAATACCATTGGGGGTAGAGCACTGTTAAGGCTAGGGGGTCATCCCGACTTACCAACCCTTTGCAAACTCCGAATACCAATGAGTACTACTCGGGAGACACACGGCGGGTGCTAACGTCCGTCGTGAAAAGGGAAACAACCCAGACCATCAGCTAAGGTCCCAAAGTTATTGCTAAGTGGGAAACGATGTGGGAAGGCTTAGACAGCTAGGATGTTGGCTTAGAAGCAGCCATCATTTAAAGAAAGCGTAATAGCTCACTAGTCGAGTCGGCCTGCGCGGAAGATATAACGGGGCTAAGCAATACACCGAAGCTATGGGTACTAGCGCTTGCGCTAGTGCGGTAGAGGAGCGTTCTGTAAGCCGTTGAAGGTGAAGGGGTAACCCACACTGGAGGTATCAGAAGTGCGAATGCTGACATGAGTAACGATAAAGGGGGTGAAAAACCTCCTCGCCGAAAGACCAAGGGTTCCTGTCCAACGTTAATCGGGGCAGGGTGAGTCGACCCCTAAGGCGAGGCCGAAAGGCGTAGTCGATGGGAAACGGGTTAATATTCCCGTACTTCTGCTAACTGCGATGGAGAGACGGAGAAGGCTAGGCTAGCGCGGCGTTGGTTGTCCGCGTTTAAGGCTGTAGGTAGGGTGCTTAGGCAAATCCGGGCACCTAATACTGAGAGTTGATGACGAGTCACTACGGTGATGAAGTAGTTGATGCCATGCTTCCAGGAAAATCTTCTAAGCTTCAGGTTAGTAGGAATCGTACCCCAAACCGACACAGGTGGTCGGGTAGAGAATACCAAGGCGCTTGAGAGAACTCGGCTGAAGGAACTAGGCAAAATGGTACCGTAACTTCGGGAGAAGGTACGCTCCTGTTGGTGATGAGACTTGCTCTCTAAGCTGACGGGAGTCGCAGATACCAGGTGGCTGCAACTGTTTATCAAAAACACAGCACTGTGCAAAATCGCAAGATGACGTATACGGTGTGACGCCTGCCCGGTGCCGGAAGGTTAATTGATTGGGTTATCTTCGGAGAAGCTCATGATCGAAGCCCCGGTAAACGGCGGCCGTAACTATAACGGTCCTAAGGTAGCGAAATTCCTTGTCGGGTAAGTTCCGACCTGCACGAATGGCGTAATGATGGCCACGCTGTCTCCAGCCGAGACTCAGTGAAGTTGAAATTGCGGTGAAGATGCCGTATACCCGCGGCTAGACGGAAAGACCCCGTGAACCTTTACTATAGCTTGGCACTGAACATTGACCCTACATGTGTAGGATAGGTGGGAGACTTTGAAGCGGGAACGCCAGTTCTCGTGGAGTCAACCTTGAAATACCACCCTTGTAGTGTTGATGTTCTAACTCTGGCCCCTGAATCGGGGTTGAGGACAGTGCCTGGTGGGTAGTTTGACTGGGGCGGTCTCCTCCCAAAGAGTAACGGAGGAGCACGAAGGTTGGCTAAGTACGGTCGGACATCGTACGGTTAGTGCAATGGCATAAGCCAGCTTAACTGCGAGACATACACGTCGAGCAGGTGCGAAAGCAGGTCATAGTGATCCGGTGGTTCTGAATGGAAGGGCCATCGCTCAACGGATAAAAGGTACTCCGGGGATAACAGGCTGATACCGCCCAAGAGTTCATATCGACGGCGGTGTTTGGCACCTCGATGTCGGCTCATCACATCCTGGGGCTGAAGTCGGTCCCAAGGGTATGGCTGTTCGCCATTTAAAGTGGTACGCGAGCTGGGTTCAGAACGTCGTGAGACAGTTCGGTCCCTATCTGCCGTGGGCGTTGGATGATTGAAGGGAGCTGCTCCTAGTACGAGAGGACCGGAGTGGACGAACCGCTGGTGTTCGGGTTGTCATGCCAATGGCATTGCCCGGTAGCTACGTTCGGAATCGATAACCGCTGAAAGCATCTAAGCGGGAAGCGAGCCCTAAGATGAGTCATCCCTAGACCTTTAAGGTCTCTAAAGAGCCGTCCGAGACTAGGACGTTGATAGGCAGGGTGTGTAAGCGTTGTGAGGCGTTGAGCTAACCTGTACTAATGACTCGTGAGGCTTAACCATACAACCCAAAAGGGTTTCGTACGATGGTTACTGAATCAAAAGAATACAAAAGTACTTGATTGAAGTGAGGTCATAAATTGCTCCTGCATTTATGACATAGAGTACATCCGTGTACTAAAACTCACCCATCCCGAACTCAGAAGTGAAACGCAATCGCGCCGATGGTAGTGTGGGGTCTCCCCATGTGAGAGTAGGTCATTTCCAGACGCTAATTTCGCTTAACCTTTAAGGTGTAAGCAAAATAACCAAGCGCATTTTAGAGTAAGACGCATAGTTATTTAACAGTTTTGTGCTGATATGGCTCAGTCGGTAGAGCGCATCCTTGGTAAGGATGAGGTCCCCAGTTCGATTCTGGGTATCAGCACCACTAAATTTGTCTGGAAACCATAGCATTGTGGTCCCACCTGATCCCATCCCGAACTCAGAAGTGAAACGCAATTGCGCCGATGGTAGTGTGGGGTCTCCCCATGTGAGAGTAGGTCATTTCCAGGCGCCTAATTAACGAGAAATCCCCAGCACGCCGTGTTGGGGATTTTTTCGTTTAACGGCTTTTGAAATATCGATTCAACATGGGGAATATAAAGAGCCCGAACGCAGTGAGGTGCATTTCCATGTGGGGTAGGGCGAATATCGCGATAGCGATGTGCTTATGGCTAAAAGATATTCCCGACACTTTCAACATTCCCTACATCCATGTAGGTCAGCGCGAAGCTTTAGCGTAGCTGGCCATGACAGGCCCTAATTAAGTGAAGAGGCCACCTGAATAAGGTGGCTTTTTTGCGTTTAGGGTTTCTGAAATTATCGACGCTTTCTCTCAAAACCGCCTTAATTAAAGTGTAGTGGCATAGTGAATTTGGCCACCTGAATAGACGAAGTGATAGACTCACTTCCGGAAAAAGGTGGTAGAAATGATGAACACAAGACCGACATTCAGTGCAGAGTTCAAATTAGAAGCTGCGCAGCTGGTAACGAAACAGGGATACAGCATAACTGAGGCTGCAAGCGCGATAGGCGTCAGTAATTCAGCCATGCGTAAATGGGTAAACCAGCTTCGACAGGAGCAGCAAGGCGTATCCCCCAAAGGCGCACCGCTCACCCCCGAACAACAGCGGATCCGCGAGCTAGAAAAGAAAATCCGCCGCATTGAAGAAGAGAACAC
>NZ_JAKEVJ010000134.1:0-8285 GCF_022398425.1 Shewanella sp. Isolate7
TATAAAGGGCTGACGAAAAATGACTCACAGTTAGCCATGCTATTCACCTTGGCGAACCTGTTTAAAGTAGACCAGATGTTACGACGACAGCCAAGATCTGTCTGAAATCCGGGAACAGCCTGGAATTAGGTCGAAATTCGGCGTAAAACGGCAGTATGTTGGCCAAAATTGAACACTTAGCGTTCAAAAATCAGGCGGGCCGCTCAAAACCTCGCTCGATACCTAAATTGCAGGACTTGTTCGCAGTTTTCTTAGAATTTTGACACATAATCGGTTACATCACACTTAATTTCAACCCGGCAGCTTGCCACCTAAATAACTGCTTCTATTTGTGCAACACCTTGCAGAACCCGTGTGGCGCAAGAGTTTCCGAACATGTGCTCTAAAGCTCATCAGGCTTGGTGTTCTAACTGTGTCAGGTTAGTACTTGGAGACGTATTGGTGTAGTGATCTACTGTTTGGAACAGTTATTTAGTAATTAAACCTCTAGCGATAATGGTAATAATTCTTGCTATCATTGCCATTGGCGTTTATTGTTGCGCGGGGATTCTAATGGAGAAAGCACATTGAAAACGACAACACTATATTTAGTAGTAGCCATTGTCTTACCTGCTGAACTGCTGGCTGCACAAACGACGTTAGGAGAAACGGTACCGATGGAAACTCTGGTCGTGACGGCCAAGGCAGGGGCTGGCGTAAGTCTGGCCAATGCTCCGGCAACCATTAGTGTGGTCGATGTACAAGAGCAGAGTAAATATCAAATGAATGCTGACGTTGGTGATTTAATTGCCGATGTCCCTGGAGTGAATGTATCAAGCCAAGCGAATGGCTCTCGTGGTGTGCGTATTCGAGGTTTGAGTAACGATTATACCCAGGTACTACTCAATGGCCTGCGTAGTTACAGCCGCGAAGCCCTATGGCGTGGCAGCGATAATGCGCTTAGTCTCACTCCCAGTGTTGCAGTGGATAGTATTGAAGTGATCCGTGGTCCAATGTCAACCTTATACGGTGCAGATACAATGGGCGGTGTGGTCAATGTGATCACTCGTAAGCACCGTGGTGTCACCGAAGGTAGCTTTAGTATCGAAGGTCAGTTTAATGAGGGTGACAAGGGGGGGGATGGTCAGCTCTACGGTCTGTATTACTCTATGCCGATCAATGATGCGGTTGGTTACACAGTTTATGGTAACTATTTAGGTGTGAACGAGTCGTTTTATCCTGAAGCTACCGATTTTACCAAGCGTCGCAGACAAGTTAATTATAATTTAGTTAACACTTTTGATTTTGCGCTAAACGATGCCCATGTGCTGAGTCTAGAAGCGCAGTTATCTAAAGAGCAACAGCTTGGCAGTGCAATGTGGGGCCGTCGTAGCTTTGAGCAAGTTCGTGAACTTGGGCGTTATAATCTTGGTTATGAGTATCTAGGCTACAATGTCAGTGTTGAGGCAAATCTAAATTATAGTGACTTTGACGTGACATATGACGTCACAACATCGGATATTCGTGAAGAGAATTATGGGGCAGATGCCAAAGCGGTAATTGCTGTCGGCCAGCACGATGTGGCTGTTGGGGGGGGGGCTCGCAAAGCGCGAATAGAAAATGGCAGCTTTGCAGGTGGTTCGGCAGACCGAACCACTTCTTCTAGCTTTGTTGAGGCCAATTTAAATGTGGCACGAAATACAAGCCTTACCTTTGGCGCACGCTACGATCATGATTCACTGTATGATGGCGAACTGACTTACCGAGGCTACCTTAACCACGGCTTTTCCGAACATTGGAGCATGAAAGTTGGGGTGGGCACGGCCTTTAAGGCCCCGACGATGGCCCAGATTTCACCGTTTTACACAGCACCAGGCTGTGGTGGTCGCTGTGATGTTTATGGTAACCCGGAACTAAAAGCCGAAACAGGTACCTTTAGCGAGTTAGGTGCATACTACACCCACCATGCGACCAGCGCGAGCGTAAGCATATTCTATAACCAAATCGACGACATTATTAAACTGGTGCGCCAAAGCAGTGGAGACTTCACTTTTGTAAACGTCAATAAGTCGATATTAAAGGGTCTTGAATTCTACGCTGAACATCAGTTTGAGCACTTTGGTTTCGATGTGGCATACACCTATCTGGATGCTAAAAATGGCACTACGGGTGACCGCTTAGTGGGTACTTCTGAGCATGAGGCCTCAGTCAAAGCAACTTGGTTTATAACCTACTCAACAGATCTCTTTGCTCGTTTGCACTATCGCAGTGAAGTGCTTGGTGAACTCGGTAACAATGATATAGCTGAGGCTTACACCACAATGGATCTTGGCTTGCGCTATACATACAGTGATGACATAGATCTAAAATTTGGCGTCAATAACCTTACCGACGAGGACGTATCAAGCCCGGATACTTATACTGAAGTGCTCCAAGGCCGTACGGTTTATGCTGGATTAACCTACCAATTCTAATTCATACCTATGTCACTTTTCGATACTATTGAACGGTGGGGAAATCGTCTTCCTCACCCGGTGTTTCTCTTCCTTTGGTTATCACTGCTTATCGCGGTGATCTCATTTGTAGCTTCACAAATGCAGGTGTCTTACGTGCTGCCGGGTGAAGAAGAACAGTATGTGCAAAACCTTTTCTCACCAGAGCTGTTCCGACAGTGGCTAGGCGGCAGTATGAATGCCTTTCTCAGCTTTCCCCCGCTAGGTATTGTGGTCGTGGCAAGTATTGGTGTTGGTCTGGCTGATGCATCGGGGCTGCTCCGCTATATTTTACAACGCCTGGTTAAAAAAACTGGAACATGGCAGCTTCCCGCAAGTATTTTGGCTCTCGGTATCGTGTCTAACGTAGTTGGTTCGGTGGGCTATATTGTTTTGATACCATTGGCTTGTCGTGCTTATCAAGCAGCAGGTCGTCCTCCACTTGCTGGTCTAGCAACTGCTTTTGCTGGTGTTGCCGGTGGGACGCATGCGACAATATTTGTGACTACTTATGATGTGGCTATCTCAGGGATCACCACCTCAGCAGCGCAGTTGATTGATCCAGACTATGTTGTCAGCCCTCTAGCAAACTACTTTTTTATGTCTGCCAGTGTTTTGCTATTAGTGGTGGTTGGAACTTTGGTTTCGCTTAAAGTGGTGGAGAAAAGACTGCATAAGCTTAGACCTTCACAAACATTGACTAATGAATTTACCGTAACGGTTAGAAAACAAGACGATACAGCCATGCTACTCGCTGGTATTTTATTTATCTCTATTGTGCTGTTCTTTGTGTTGTCAGCCATATTGCCTAATGGCTGGCTCGCACCTTATGAAGGTCAGCCTCTAGGGCGCAGCGAGGTGATGAATGGTTTGCCGCTAATCATTGCTATCGCCTTCGGCTTAAGTGGAATCACTTATGGATTTGTATCTGGCAGCTTTAAAGGTGAACGCGATCTACTCAAGGCATGCCAGAAGAGTTTAGGCCAACTTAGTCTATTCCTCTTGATTATCTTTGTGGCTTCACAGCTCATTTATCTGTTTAAGCTCAGTCAGCTCTCTGGTGTTTTAGCCGTATCTGTCAATGAGCAGTTGTCCGACTTGACATTGCACCCTGCCATTCTATTGATTGCAGTAGTACTCCTGAGTGCATTCCTGAATTTATTTATGGGTTCACCAGTGGTACAGTGGAGCATCATGGCTCCTGTGTTAATTCCTTCACTGTTCTTTGTGGGTCTTCCGCTGGAAGTAACTCAAGCTGCGTTTCGTATCGGTGACTCGGTGACGAATATCATCAGCCCGTTATTTGGTTATCTAGGGTTAATCCTAGCTACGGCACAAGACTATGATGAAAACGCCAAATTGGGTACTTTGATGTCACTGATGTTGCCATTTAGTCTCACCTTCTTGTTGACATGGACAACGCTGCTAGTGGTGTGGGTTTACCTATTAAAGTTACCTGTTGGCCTCTGATTGTTCTCGACTTTGAAAGCAACATTATTGAAAAAATAATATCATATAAGCAAACAGAACTTTAGCCAGCGATAATTCTGCTTCAACAGGAAAGAGGAGTTATCGGATTCTTGTTATAGCTTGCCCAAAATACAGTAAACCTAGGGAAGGTGCGAATAAGTCCCGTGCTTGCTCTGCGTGTGCTTAAAGTGGATAGATGCTAGGCACAGTTTGCAGCGAATGGCCCTAGTCCTTCGCAAGAACTGTAACGCAGCAAATACCGCTGTAAGCCTCGCCCTGCGGGGCTTTGATAGCAACACCATTTCGGCGTTATTCAACTTCAGCAGGCCTCGGCATGCCCTCAGTTGAATGCCTTGAACTGTCGCTGCTATCAAAGCCAGAGCTGTGCNTGCTTGCTCTGCGTGTGCTTAAAGTGGATAGATGCTAGGCACAGTTTGCAGCGAATGGCCCTAGTCCTTCGCAAGAACTGTAACGCAGCAAATACCGCTGTAAGCCTCGCCCTGCGGGGCTTTGATAGCAACACCATTTCGGCGTTATTCAACTTCAGCAGGCCTCGGCATGCCCTCAGTTGAATGCCTTGAACTGTCGCTGCTATCAAAGCCAGAGCTGTGCGACGACTTGTTCGCACCTTCCCTAGTTATGTGTTCTGTTTCAATGAATATTACAAAGAAGCCTCAAAAATATCAGGATGACGGCTCGATAATGCAATGATTTCATCTATGATGACTCTTATTTTAGGCAGAATGTAAGGTGTTTTTAGCCAAACAATACTGATGGGTGCTCCTTCGCCATTGAGTTTCTCTAATACAGGGCATAATTGTCCATCATCAAGGTATTGCTTCACTAACCATACTGGTAGTTGAGCTAAACCTGCACCAGATAAAGCCGAATGTAAAATACCTTCACAGTCGGCTATCTCATGACGTGCTGAAATATCGACAGATTCGGTTGCCCCTTTAGCATTTTTCAGTAGCCAGCTATGCCTTTGTCCTATAGGCCAGCCGACGATGCAATCATGTTGGGATAGATCTTCTTTTTTGGTAATCGGCCTTCGAGTCGCCAAATAAGAGGGAGAGGCACATATCACCCTTTTTTGCTCTCCAATTTTACGTGCAACAATATCGCCCGAGTTTTCTAAGTGCCCAACGCGGATCGCAAGATCAATCCCGTCACTGACTAAATCCGTAGGGCGGTCATTAAAGGTAATAGATAGATCTAATTGCTCGAACTTGGACGTTAATTCTAGCAACTTGGGTAGGATTGCTCTTCTACCGAGAACTGCGGGTAAATCAATACGCACACGCCCTGATGGCAATAACTGTTGATTGCTTAAGCGCTTCTCTGCTTCCTCTAAAATGGTCATCGCTTTAAGGCAGTCGGCTAAATAGGAATCCCCATCATTGGTCAACGCGATGCGTCGAGTTGTTCGGTGAAGGAGTTTGGTGCCTAGCTGTTTTTCTAGTCGAGCAACGCTTTTACTTAAAGCTGAACCGGTCATCCCAAGCGCTTGAGCCGCAAGGGTAAAACTCCCCAACTGCGCAACGGTGACAAAGTGACGAACTTCCACAAACTGGCTTTTTAACATTAATTAATTCCTTTGAAGACTTTATGTTTGTCATTATATAGACTTAATAAGCAGGTGTGAATCGATTATTCTGCGTACATCAACGAGATGATTACATCGACTTTTCAATTAAGGTAAACATGATGAATAACTTCAATAGATTCAAAGGTAAGGTCGCTTTTATCCAAGGTGGCAGTCGCGGTATTGGTGCCGCCATTGTTGAGAGGTTGGCACTGGAGGGAGCGTCTGTTGCTTTTACATTTGTGTCATCCCACGGAAAAGCCAAAGCGCTTGCGGAGAGCTTAACTTCACAAGGTGGCAAAGTCATCGCAATAAAGGCGGATAGCACTAAGCCTGAAGATATCAGAAATGCAATCAGCGAAACCATAGAACAACTTGGTCAAATTGATATTGTCGTAAACAATTCAGGTACGCTGATCTGGGACAGTATTGAAAATTTGACAATGGATGATTGGGACAAGACCATCAATACCAACGTACGAAGTGTGTTTGTGGCGATTCATGAAGCTGCGAAGCACATGAATAATAATGGCAGAATAATCAATATCAGTAGTACGAACGCTCAGCGCATTCCTTTTGCTGGCGGTTCTATCTATGGAATGAGCAAGTCTGCACTAACCGGATTGGCCAAAGGTCTCTCTCGCGATTTAGGCCCTAGAGGCATTACCGTCAACAACATTTTACCAGGTCCGGTAGATACCGACTTAAACCCAGACAATGGCGATACTTCAGAGCCTGTAAAAGCTATCGGTGCACTTGGTCGTTATGGTCAAGTTGAGGAGATTGCTAGCTTAGTAGCATTCGTCGCGAGCTCAGAAGCGGGTTACATCACTGGTGCTGATTTAATGATCGACGGGGGCTTTTCCGCTTAATCAAAACACATGGTCGAGTCACTCACGATTGATTAACGCAACCTCAAGCAGTCATCAATACATGATGAGTAAAGAGATATAGGATGATTGGCCTACATTAAAGGTCAATCATTCAGTGCCAATCAGTTTTGAACAGTTTTGCATGCTTGCAAATGACATCCAGTTGTTACCACATAAACATCCGATGTTAAAGCTCGAGCTCCCCAATAAAACAGATAGCTCATTAAAAAATTAGCGTTATTAAAACAAATGCTTAGTCTTAATCCCACATTTCTAAATAGAGAGGTAAATTACTTCTATGGACGACCCCTTTAGGTGCCGTTTTATCCCATTGTCTTCTTGTATTAAGGAGATAAGCACATGTTAGAGCTCTTTCTACAACCCGAAATCTGGGTAGTATTTGCAACTTTATTGATTCTTGAAATTGTTTTGGGTGTCGATAATGTCGTCTTCATTTCTGTTCTATGTGAGCGGCTTCCCGAACAGCAACGCAAAGTTGCACGTAATTTAGGTATTGCTCTGGCTGTGTTAACGCGAATAGGTCTTGTGTTTTCTATTTCGTGGGTGATGTCTCTGACTAATCCCTTGCTGAGCTTCACCCACATCACGTTTACTGGACGAGATATTATTATGATATTGGGTGGTGGCTTTTTGTTGGCTAAAAGTGCGAAAGAACTTTGGTCGTGGTTAAGGCATACACCATCGTCATACTCGACTCAAGCTAGGACTGGACTCGCCGTCGTACTTCTCCAGATTGTAGCGGTAGATGCCGTTTTTTCTATGGATTCAGTCATAACCGCCGTTGGTTTAACATCTGAAGTGCCAGTTATGATAGCTGCTATTTTGACATCTGCGATTTTTATGATTTTAACGGCGGAAAAAATCAACGACTTAGTTACTCGTTACCCTGGATTTAAAACATTGGCTTTACTGTTTTTGGTTTTATTGGGGGGACTACTAATGGCGGAAGGTTTAGCCATTCATATCAATAAAGGCTATGTGTACTTTGCTATGGTTTTCGGACTAACGCTTGAGTTATGTCATATACAAATAAAAAACAAACAGAAGCGAACCTTAGTCATCCAGCGAATTAAGGCATTCCAGTCTAAAACCGGTCAGGAGGTACTCTAACTTGTTAAGGGTTCTATACAAGGAATGACCGTAAAAAATCATAAGCGATCATTGACTCCATTGAGAAATCATTTTGTTTCTACCTTCTCTAAAGGTTGTTGATAGATCAAAGAAACACATCTTCAGTATTTAGTTTGATCTATTTTATTTTCATAGGGTAATAAATGAAAAATTCCAAACCAGCTTGTCATCTAGCTTTCGTAGGGTTGTTTATAGCAATAGTGGCTACCTTGTTTGCCAGTGTGGTCAAGGCAGAACCACTGACTACAGGTTGGTTGAAAAACCCCAACCACCCACCAGTCGAGACACGATTTGTCATCAGTGGGCAGGTTGATGCCGAGAGCAAGACGGTTGCTGGTTTTCTAGAAGTGCGCTTAGCGGGGGACTGGAAAACCTATTGGAGAAGTCCAGGTGAAGGCGGGATCGCGCCAAGTATGACTTGGGATGGTTCTAAAAACCTTAGTGACATTGTATGGCATTGGCCTCATCCAAAGAGATTTGAGCTTTTAGGGAAACTGCGAACAAGTCCTGCAATTTAGGTATAGAGCGAGGTTTTGAGCGGCCCGCCTGATTTTTGAACGCTAACTGTTCAATTTTGGCCAACATACTGCCGTTTTACGCCGAATTTCGACCTAATTCCAGGCAGTTCCCGGATTTCAGACAGATCTTGGCTGTCGTCGTAACATCTGGTCTACTTTAAACAGGTTCGCCAAGGTGAATAGCATGGCTAACTGTGAGTCATTTTTCGTCAGCCCT
>NZ_JAKEVJ010000135.1:0-4328 GCF_022398425.1 Shewanella sp. Isolate7
AAGATATTTGATATCAATGAAGAGCTGATTCAAATAAAACTTCTATTACGCTCTATAGACGAGAAGCTCACGTTTCACTTAAGTGATGACTGGTTAAGTGAGAAAAACAGACAGGCAATAGCTGACTTGGGAAATCGATATACACCCGAGCTTAACGTCAAACTACAAGTTGCGAAATTGTTCGATGGTCTTGGTTGGACTGAAACATTCGCAGCTGAATTTTACTCGCATATAGATCGCCTCTTGATTAGGGGTAATAATCTCAGTCAATGTGATGAAATATCTTCAGAAATTCCAGTAATCGTTCAATCAATGAGAAGCATAAAAGATCTATATCAAAGTATAGATTTTCAATCGCCGAATAGTATTCCAATTGACAAATTCATTAGCTATATCTCTGATTGCCAATCAGTCATTACTGAATCGGAATCGATATTGAGGCAGCACAAAGAAGCTCAAAACGCCGAAAAGTTGAATGGATTCCATGATAAATTTTACGGCATTTTAAGAGAACTTAGAGAGATTGGTTATGCTTGTAATGATTTAATCGCTTTCTTTAACTCTACAATGCTGAAATTGTCAGAAAACCCTTATTTACTTTTGGAAGGTAAAGCTGGAATAGGGAAATCGCATTTGCTTGCCGATGTTATTGAAACAAGGATTTCTCGTGGATTCTCGTCTCTTTTTCTACTAGGTCAACAATTTACTACTGAAGATTCACCATGGGCACAGATTTTCAAAAGACTCCAGTTGAAAATAACGTCTAGTGAGTTTTTAGAAAAGTTAAATCTATTAGGTCAAAAGTCGGGCAAAAGGGTTCTAATTTTCATTGATGCTATAAATGAAGGAAATGGCAACAAGTTTTGGAATGACAATATTAATAGTTTTGTTGATGAAATCAGAGGATTTCCTTGGCTTGGCTTAGTAATGTCAGTCCGAACTACGTACAAAGGGATTACAATCTCTGCGGAAAACGTATCGCGTAATAATTTTGAAACTCATGAGCATATCGGGTTCCAAAATGTTGAGTTGGAAGCAGCCAATTTGTTTTACGACTATTACAATATCGAAAGACCTTCATCACCTAATTTAAATCCAGAATTCAAAAACCCTCTATTTCTTAAGCTGCTATGTGAAGGGATAAAGAACAATGGGCTAACAAAAGTACCGGTTGGGTTTAATGGCATTTCAAATATTTTTGATTTCTTTGTAACAGGCGTGAATAAGTCGTTATCATCACCCAAAAAATTTCATTTTGATTCTAGTTTTCCGCTAGTAAAAGAAGCTCTTAGCGAGCTAATTAAAATTAAAGTGTCTAATGGAGGGAGCAATGTAGCACTGAAGGATGCCCATGCTACCGTTCAGTCCGTAGTCGAAGATTATGTAAGCGATAAGACTTTTCTTACTGCTTTGATTGACGAAGGATTATTAACAAAAGGCATTGTTCGAAATGATGATAGTTCTATTGATGAAGTCGTGTACATTGCTTACGAGAGATTTGATGATCATTTAACTGTTAAGTTTTTATTGGATGATATTGAAGATATTAAACAAGAATTCAAAGAAGGAGGTCGATTAAAAGGCTATTTCAAAGATGAGTTCGACTTTTATCGCAGTCAAGGCTTAGTAGAGGCTCTGTCTATTCAATTACCAGAAAGGTTTGGGTTAGAGCTATATGAATTATTGCCTGAGTTCATCGAAAACCACAGTTTAATAGAAGCTTTTATTGATAGTTTACTCTGGCGAGATGTTAACGCCTTAGATTTTGACAAGTTAAAGCCTTTTATTAACGATCAGGTATTGGGTTACAGTGCAACTTTCGATCAGTTTATAGAGGCGATAATTTCTATATCTGGTTTAGTTGACCATCCTTTTAACGCTAATTTTTTACATGAGTGGTTAATTAAACATCCTTTACCTGATCGTGATGAATTTTGGACACAACAACTAAAATATAAATATAGTGAAGACTCTACATTTAGGCACATGATAGATTGGGCGTGGAATGGTTCTGACAAAAGTTATATTTCTGATGAATCAATAGAGTTGGTTGCAACGAGTTTATGTTGGTTTTTGACCTCTAGTAACAGAGAGCTAAGGGACTGCACGACTAAGGCTTTAGTTAGCTTGCTTGAAACAAGGGTTTCAGTTTTAAAAAAGTTAATTGATAAGTTTGAGGCGGTTGATGATCCGTATGTTTTGGAAAGAATATTTGCTGTTGCATTGGGGTGTACATTGCGAACAGATGATATTCAAGGACTAAAAAGCTTAGCAGAAACTGTTTACCAAAAGGTTTTTAGTTCAGAACATGTTTACCCGCATATTTTGCTTAGAGACTATGCAAGAGAAATTATTGAGTATGCTACCCATCTTGGGCTTGACCTTGACGGTGTTGAGTTGTCTCAGACAAAGCCCCCATACAAAAGTGAATGGCCTGATGACATACCAACTAAAGATGAGCTGAAAAGTCTTTATGATAAGAAAGGCTACTGGGACTTGTGGCGTTCAGTTATGGAAGGAGGTGACTTCTCTAGGTATACCATAGGCACAAACTCTAATCATTCCGATTGGTCTGGATGTAAGTTTGGACAAACTCCAGTAAATAGGAAACAACTTTTCAAGAGTTTTAAGAACGATTTACTTGAAGAGCAGCTTAAATTATTTAATTCATTAGACCCTCTTATTTATACTGAAGACTCTGATGATTTGGTTATAGGTGAAACTATAATCCGTATGGGGAGTGCTTGTGGCAGAAAAACTGAAGAAGAGCTATCTGCGAATAAATTAGCTTTTAAAGAGGCTTTATCAAAAAAAACTTTAGCTGTTTATGAAAAGGATATAGAACCATACCTTGATCATAACAACAATTTATTAGATACAGATGCTCATTTTGACCTTAGTCAGGCTGAATGTTTTATTTTTAATCGCGTAATTGAGTTAGGCTGGTCTCCAGATAAGCATGGCGATTTTGATAGAAGTATAGGCACAGGTAGAGGGCGGCATGAATCCCACCAAGAACGAATAGGTAAAAAATATCAATGGATCGCTTTTCATGAATTTATGGCAAGGCTTTCTGATAATTACATCCGCTATAAGGGATATGGTGATGAACGAGAAGAGTCTCCTTATCTAGGCCCTTGGGACCCCTATGAAAGGGATATAGATCCAACAATTTTGCTTAAAAATACAGGGGATAAATGCATACCTATTGAAGATGAATGGTGGGTTAGTAAAGAAGCTTTTGAGTGGAATTGTACTTTTGAAAATTGGGTAAATGATACTTCTACGTTGGATAATCCGCAGGGGTTGATTGAAGTAAAAGATAATAATGGTGGTGATTGGCTTGTTCTGGAAAGTTACCCGTCTTGGAAAGAGCCTAAAGAAATAGGTAATGAAGACTGGGGACATCCACGGAAAGAAGTTTGGTGTCACCTTAAAAGTTACTTAGTTAAGTCATCTGAATATGAACACTTTAAAAACTGGGCTGAAAGCCAACATTATATGGGGCGATGGATGCCTGAAAGCACTAATAGATATCAGTTGTTTAATAGGGAGTATTACTGGTCAGAGGCTTTTAATTTCTTTAAATCTGATTACTATAGTGGCTCAGACTGGGTAACAGTTACAGACAAAAAGACAAGGACTGAGATTGCTGATGTTGGTGTTACTGCTATCGGTTATCGTTGGGAAGAAGAGTTCGATCAATCAAAGGCTGAAACTTTAAGTTTTCTTAAGCCAAGCTCTCTAATTTTTGACAATATGAAATTAAAACATGGTTCTCAAGAAGGTAGTTATGTCGATGAAGCTAATAATATTGTGTGTTTTGCAGCTGAAGCTTTAAACGATACAAAAGCACATTTATTAGTTAAAAAAGAACCATTTTTAAAGATGCTAAAGGATAATGATTTGGAGGTTGTTTGGACTATGTTAGGTGAGAAAGGCGTAATTGGTGGCTCTTTTTCTTCGAGCCATAATTATGGCCGTATAGAGTTTAGTGGTGCTTTTTACATTGATGGAGATCATATCGAAGGAAAGCATAAGATTTTCACTACTAGATAAACCTGTAGTGGCATAGTGAGTTTGGCCACCTGAATAGACGAAGTGATAGACTCACTTCCAGAGAAAAGGTGGTAGAAATGAAGAACACAAGACCGACATTCAGTGCAGAGTTCAAATTAGAAGCTGCGCAGCTGGTAACGAAACAGGGATACAGCATAGCTGAGGCTGCAAACGCGATGGGCGTGAGTAATTCAGCCATGCGTAAATGAGTAAACCAGCTTCGACAGGAGCAGCAAGGCATATCCCCCAAAGGCGCACCGCTCACCCCC
>NZ_JAKEVJ010000136.1:0-4261 GCF_022398425.1 Shewanella sp. Isolate7
GAACTTGTAGTCCGTAAATTAAAATCAATAGAATGAAAAGTAATTATGAAAATTTTAGGAACTGGTGGAGCTGGTTTCATAGGTAGTGCAGTTGTCCGTGAAATTATAAATAATACAAATGATAATGTAATAAATATCGATAAATTAACTTATGCAGGTAATTTAGAATCATTGACATCTGTAGATAATTCAGACCGATATACTTTTGAAAAAGTAGATATCTGCGATAGAGCTAAGTTAGACCGCGTGTTTAAGGAACATCAGCCAGATGTAGTTATGCACTTAGCTGCAGAATCTCATGTTGATCGTTCAATTACCGGCCCTGCAACATTTATTGAGACCAATATCATTGGAACTTATACATTATTAGAATCTGCTAGGGAATATTGGAACACTCTAGATAGTGAAAAGAAGAACACTTTTCGCTTTCATCACATCTCGACAGATGAAGTATATGGTGACTTAGTTCATCCTGATGAAGCTCCAGACGATATTGAGCTACCTATGTTCTTAGAAACTACATCATATGCTCCTTCAAGCCCATATTCATCTTCTAAAGCTGCTAGCGATCATTTGGTTCGAGCTTGGCTTCGTACGTATGGACTGCCAACTATAGTAACCAATTGTTCAAATAATTATGGTCCATATCACTTTCCGGAAAAACTAATTCCTTTAGTAATACTGAATGCAATTGCCGGCAAGGAGTTACCTATATACGGAAACGGTGACCAAATTCGAGATTGGTTATACGTGGAAGATCATGCCCGTGCATTATATAAAGTATTAACCAAAGGTAAGGTTGGAGAAACTTATAATATTGGTGGGCATAATGAAAAGAAAAATATAGAAGTTGTTAAAGAAATTTGTAAAATTCTAGATAATCTGTTGCCTAAAGCTACAAAATATGAAGATCAAATTACTTTTGTTTCTGATAGACCCGGTCATGACCGACGCTATGCTATTGATTCTTCAAAGATACAGAAAGAGCTAGGGTGGACTCCAAATGAAACTTTTGAATCTGGTTTAGCTAAAACGGTTGAATGGTATCTGAATAATCAAACATGGTGTAAGAACGTTAAAGATGGTTCTTATCAAGGTGAACGGTTAGGGCTGTAATTCAATTTATTAGTAAGGACTTTTAGATGAAAGGCATTGTTTTAGCAGGCGGATCCGGTACTCGGTTATATCCGCTTACTCGAGGCACATCGAAACAGATGTTACCAATTTATGATAAGCCAATGGTTTATTATCCTATCTCAACTCTTATGTTAGCGGGTATTAGAGATATTTTAATTATTACTACACCTGAGGATAGAGACGGTTTTAAACGTCTACTGGGTGATGGTTCTGACTATGGTATTAATCTAGAGTATAAAGTTCAACCGAATCCAGATGGATTAGCTCAAGCATTCATGATTGGAGAAGATTTTATTGGATCTGATTCAGTCTGTCTGGTATTAGGCGATAATATATTTTATGGACAAGGTTTTACTCCTCTATTGCGCCGAGCGGTAGCAACAGTAACCAAACATGAATCTGCTGTAGTATTCGGTTATCAAGTTAATGACCCAGAGCGCTTTGGTGTAGTGGAGTTTGATCAGTCATATAAAGCCATATCTATTGAAGAAAAACCGGAACAACCTAAATCAGATTATGCTGTAACGGGGTTATATTTTTATGATAATACGGTAATTGAAAAGTCAAAAAGAGTTAAAGTCTCCGAAAGAGGGGAGCTAGAAATTACAAGTATAAATCAAATGTATCTTCAAGAAGGAAGTTTGACTGTAGAGTTATTAGGTAGAGGCTTTGCATGGTTAGATACCGGAACACATGAAAGCTTACATGAAGCTTCTAGTTTTGTTCAAACGGTTCAACATGTACAAGGGTTAAAAATAGCTTGTCTTGAGGAAATTGCATGGAGAAATGGCTGGCTCTCTGATGAGCAACTCAAAGATATTGGCGAAAGTATGAAAAAAAATTCTTATGGACAGTATTTATTAGAGATGTTGGATTAATTGATGGGCTATCATAGAAAAGTGAATCTCCAACAACACGGAGACAATAGAGGTTCTTTAGTAGCTATAGAAACTTTAAAAGACATTCCGTTTCAAGTTAATAGAGTTTACTACCTTTTTAACACATTAATCGATGAAAGTAGAGGATTTCATGCACACAAAAATTTAGAGCAACTACTTGTTTGTGTAAGTGGAACCTGTGATCTAAAAGTAGAGAATAATGAAGGAGAAACATTGTATAAATTAAATTCTCCTATAGAAGGTGTATATATAAAGGATTTGGTTTGGCGAGAAATGCATAATTTTTCAAAGGACTGTGTTTTATTAGTTCTTGCAAGTAATTCATATTCTGAAGAAGATTATATTAGAGACTATGATGAATTTAAAAGGCGTTGTTTAAATGAAAAACATACATCCTCTTAGTGATGTTCAATCAACCTATATAGGCGAAAATACTAGAATTTGGCAGTTCGTTGTTGTGCTTCCAAATGCGAAAATAGGTGAAAACTGTAATATATGCTCACATTGTTTGATAGAAAGCGGCTCTTTCATCGGTAATAATGTAACCGTTAAGAGTGGAGTTCAAATATGGGAAGGGGTCAAAATTGAGGATAATGTCTTTATAGGACCCAATGTAACATTTACGAATGACAAAACGCCAAGATCAAAGGTATATCCAGAAAAATTCTCTGAAACAATTATTCGAAAGGGTGCATCAATAGGCGCTAACGCTACTATATTACCTGGAATAGTTATAGGTGAAGGTGCGATGGTCGGTGCGGGAGCTGTAGTCACTAAGGACGTGAAGCCAAGAGCCACTGTTTTAGGAAACCCTGCTAAGGAATTTGAAAATGATTGAGTTTTTAAACTTAGATAAAGTAAATGCGCAATATAGTGAAGAACTTAAAAATGCTTGTTGTAGAGTAATTAATTCTGGATGGTATATCTTAGGTAAAGAAGTTGAAGAGTTTGAGCTAGAATTTTCTAATTACTGTGGAACTAAATATGCCATCGGAGTTGCTAATGGATTAGATGCACTAACTTTGACCTTAAAAGCTTGGAAGGAATTAGGGAGGCTTAATGATGGCGATGAAGTCATAGTTCAATCTAACACATATATCGCTTCTATCTTAGCTATTAGTGAAGCGGGTTTAGTACCTGTATTAGTTGATCCTGACACTGAATCATTTAATCTGCTTTCAACAACAATTGAAAATAGAATTTCTGAAAAAACCAAAGTGATTTTGCCTGTACACCTTTATGGTCAAATATCTCCAATGAATCAAATTATGGAACTAGCAAGAAAACATGATTTATTGGTACTTGAGGATTGTGCACAAGCACATGGAGCCAGTGTCGCTGGTAAAAAAGCTGGATCTTGGGGGGATGCCGGAGCATTTAGTTTTTATCCTGGCAAAAATTTAGGTGCACTAGGTGATGCTGGCGCTATAACTACTTCAGATCCCTATTTGTATGAAGTTTTGTTAGCTTTAAGAAATTATGGTTCAGAAAAAAAATACCACAACAAATATAAAGGAGTAAACAGTCGTTTAGATGAAATACAAGCAGCAATGTTAAAGGTAAAACTAGCTCATTTAGACCATGAAATAGAGACAAGAAGAAATGTAGCAAATAAATATTTGGCTAGTATAAAAAACGTTCACATTGATTTACCTGCAATGAATTCATACTGCGAACATGTATGGCATCTCTTTGTTGTCAAAACAAAAAGAAGAAAAGAACTTATTGAACACTTGCTGAAATTTGATATACAAACTTTGGTACATTATCCGATTGCTCCACATAAACAACAGGCTTATATTGAATTGTTAGATTTTGAATTACCAGTTGCAGAGAGTTTGCAAGAAGAAGTACTAAGTTTACCAATCAGTCCAGTCATGACAAATGATGAAATTGAAACTGTAATACACGCATGCAATAGTTTTATATAAATAATATGAACCTAATAAAAACCAGTTTATTATCAGGTGTGTCAGTATTTGTTAAAGTGTTGACATTGCTTGGAGTTAATAAAGTACTGGCCATTTACGTTGGGCCTCATGGTTATGCAGCCATAGGCCAATTACAAAATATTATACAAATCATAACAGGTGTCGCAACAGGTACTCTTTCTAATGGTGTTACAAAACTAACTGCAGAAAATGAAGATGCTTATGATGAACAAATTCGTGTGTGGAAAACGGCTGGATTTGTAACATTCTTATTTTCTATAGTTATATCAATAT
>NZ_JAKEVJ010000137.1:0-4235 GCF_022398425.1 Shewanella sp. Isolate7
TGATAGAGGTTGTAGTTAGTGATTAAGTCGGTCGCCATATTTAGCTTGGGTCTCTTAAGTTCTTCGGTTTTTGCCGCAGGAGCTGCCAATTCCTATTCGGTATCAGCACCGGTAGAGCCCAGCGAGATCGTTCTAAAACTCGGCGGTTTCTACTCAAACTCTAACTCCAGCATGGATGTCACCAATCCGGTTCTGGGTAATAATTTCAAGCTTGATTTCGAAGAAGACTTAGCGTTGGAAGAGTCGCAGTTTCTGCCATTCTTCGAGGCTAGCTACCATTTCAACTCGCGCCACAGCATCTATTTCGACTGGAAACAGCTGCACCGTAATGCGGAAGTACAGAAACTTACCGTGCCGTTTCAGGTCACCCTAGACGATCAGGTTTACGACATTCAGTCCGGAGCCCGTCTGGAGACCACGCTTAATATCGATATTGCACGCCTGGGCTATGGTTATAACTTCTATCAGGGTAATAACTTCAACCTAGGACTGTCTCTGGGCATCCATGCCATGTTTATCAAGACCGCCTTCAACGGGGAAATAGGTGTCTGTGCCAAGGGCGAAACGCTGCAACAGTGCGCGCAAACAGCCACGCCTAGAATTGTCGATGAAGAGGTTACTGCGCCTTTGCCAGATGTTGGCCTGTATGGCGACTATGAGTTCAGCCCTGGTTTCAAGTTCAACGCCCACGCACAGTATTTCTACATCAAGCTCGATGATATCAGGGGCAGCCTGGTCGATATTCGCGCCGGTGTCGAAGCCGAGATCACCAAGAACTGGCACATGTCAGCGGCCTTTAACTACTACAAGGTCGACGTTGACTTTAAACACGGTATGGCCGATGAACTCAATGTGGCCGACTACAACCTGTATTACAGCTTTATCGGCCCTATGCTGTCGGTAAGCTATCGCTTCTGATTTTCTCTATATCGCATTTATATAAGGTTTAGCGCTTCTCGCCCTAAGCGAACGCTTGTGTGACCTCTTAACCGCTCGAACTAACGTTTGGCTGCCTGTATAGCGGCTTGCCTATCAATGGCTTTACTACCCATGGCTTACCTATCCATACTCGCCTATCCTTACTCGCCTATCCATGCTTGCCTATCCATGTTTGTCTATGCACGCGTCCTTTTCGGTACCAATCAGCCATAAAACTGATAGCAGACCCAGATAGCGGCGCAGATCCCCGCAAGATCCGCAGTCAAACCACATACCAGGGCATGACGACCGTTGCGGATCCCCACTGCGCCAAAATAGACAGCCAGTACATAGAAGGTAGTCTCGGTACTACCCTGCACCACCGCCGCCAAGCGGCCGGCAAATGAATCGACCCCGTAGTGTTGCATCGTCTCCAACATCATGGCGCGGGCGCCTGAGCCGCTAAAGGGTTTCATCAGCGCCGTAGGCAAGGCGTCGACGAACCGGGTATCTCCGCCAAGCAGATTCACCAGGGCGGCGATGACACCGAGCAGATAATCGAGCGCACCCGAGGCACGCAGCAAGGCGATGGCCAGCAACATGGCGAGTAAATAGGGGATCAGCTGCACCGCCTGATTAAAGCCTTCTTTGGCGCCGCCGACAAACTCATCATAGACAGCCACCTTACGCAGCCCTGCCACTAGGATAAAGCTAAAGATCAGCAGCACTAAGATGCCGTTACCCAGGGCCGTGGAAAACTCGCCGATGGCAGTTACCGTCAAGGTTCCCAGATAAAACACCAGGGCCGATACCGCCGCCAACATCAGGGCACCATAACCGAGTAGGACGCTATTGAGTAGGGATATACGCTGGTAGATGGCCACGACCAATACCCCCACCAGCGTCGAGGCCGTGGTGGCCAGCAAGATAGGCAGGAAGATATCCGCCGGCGACTCAGCACCTTGTTGGGCGCGGTAGAGGAAGACGGTCACCGGCACTAGGGTGACCGAGGAGGTATTAAGCACCAAGAAAAGGATCTGGGCATTAGTGGCCACACTCTTAACCGGATTCAGGCTCTGTAAATCTTGCATCGCCTTAAGCCCCAGCGGCGTCGCGGCGTTATCGAGCCCGAGCACGTTGGCCGTCAGGTTCATAGTCACGCTGCCAAAGGCGGGATGCCCTCTGGGCACTTCGGGCATCAAACGGCTGAGCAGAGGCTCGAACAGACGAGCAAAGACGCCGACAACGCCAGCCTTCTCACCCACTCGCATCAGCCCCATCCACAGCGAAAGCACACCGATCAGCCCCAAGGCGATTTCGGCGGCCAACTTAGCACTGGCAAACAGGGCATCGACCACGGCAGATAGAATCTGCCACTGCCCCTGAAACAGACTAATACTAATAGCGACTAAGGCGGCGACAAAAAAGGCAAACCAAACGCGATTTAACACCCGAGACTCCTTTCACCCCAAGCTTTGCTCAAGGCCCGATAATGGATGTGATATACTGGCGACTAACGATATTTCTATTCTGTTACCTATGGTTCAACTAAATCAAAATTTTATCAATAGCATAGCGAAAGATATGCCGGATCATCTCTCGATGGACGAATTTATAAGCTATTGCGCCAAGCCTTTACGCCCCTCCATTCGAGTCAATACCCTCAAGATAACGACCTCTGACTTTATCGCTATGATGAACGCCAAAGGCTGGCAGTTTGAACCTATCCCCTGGTGTGAGGAAGGCTTCTGGGTCAAGGTGGATGACTCGATTCAGCTAGGCAATACGGTAGAGCATATTCAGGGGCTGTTTTATATTCAGGAGGCCAGCTCCATGCTGCCACCTAAAGCCTTATTTCCTGCCTCAATCGAGGACGCCGCCTCCCTGAGTCTGCTGGATATGGCCTCGGCGCCGGGTTCTAAGACCACCCAGCTCGCCGCCATGATGAACAACCAAGGCTTGTTGGTCGCTAACGAGTACTCCTCCAGTCGGGTCAAGGTTCTACACGCCAACGTGCAGCGCATGGGCGCCAGTAATCTGGCCCTCACCCACTTCGATGCCAGGGTATTTGGCGAGTACCTATTCGAGAGCTTCGATGCCATACTGCTCGACGCCCCCTGCGGCGGTGAAGGCACGGTGCGCAAAGATCCCGATGCCCTTAAACATTGGGATGCAGAGGAGATAGAGGCCATTGCCAGCGTGCAGCGCGACCTGATCGAATCGGCCTTTCTCGCCCTCAAGCCAGGTGGCAGCCTAGTCTATTCCACCTGCACCCTCAATCGCCGTGAGAATCAGGATGTCTGCCTGCACCTCAAGGCCACCTATGGCGACGCGGTGCAGTTTGAATCCCTTGCCGACCTCTTTCCGGGTGCCGACAAAGCCTGTACCAGCGAAGGCTTCCTCCATGTCTGGCCGCAGATCTTCGACAGCGAAGGCTTCTTCATCGCCAAACTGACCAAGCTTGCAGAGGTTCCCAGAAATACAGAAGAGCCGCGCAAACAGAAAAACTTTCCCTTTAGCCCGATCGACAAGAAGTCTCGCCAGGCCCTCTGCGACTACTTCGAGACGAGTTTCGGCATCAAACTCGACGGCCAGGGGATCTTGATGCAAAGGGACGATGAGTACTGGTTGTTCCCCTGTAATGTCGAGCCGCTCATCGGCAAGATCCGCTTTCAGCGGATCGGCATCAAACTGGCCGATGCTCTAAAGAAAGGCTTCAAACCCAGACATGAGGCGGTGATGGCACTGGCGGACAATACGCGAGGCATCGCGCTGGATGAGGCACAGGCTATTCAATACCTGATGGGACGCGACATAGGATTAGCCACAAAAGAGAAGCCTCAGGGCGAGCGGCTGGTCAGCTACCAAGGCGCGCACTTGGGCTTGGTGAAACACCTTGGCAATAAACTCAAGAATAGCCTGCCTCGTGACTTGGTGCGGGATAAAATCTGCTCATCCTCTACCATTGCAGTGGATTAAGCGGGCATCAGTGCAGGTCTAAGCAAAAGCCACCAAATTAGCGCGAGTGGCTTTCATTAACATTTTGTTACATTTTAATCTGAGATTTGCCTAGGGAAGATGCGAATAAGTCCCTGATGTGAGATCATAGCTACATAGTAAATCACAGCCATTACCGCCCATGAGCCAACAGTTAACTTTTGCCGATAGTGAGTTTTCCAGCAAGCGCCGCCAGACCCGTAAAGAGATTTTCTTATCTCGGATGGACAACCTGTTACCATGGACTCAACTGCTGGAAGTGATTGAGCCCTTTTATCCAAAAGCGGGCAATGGTCGTCGTCCCTATCCACTGGAAACGA
>NZ_JAKEVJ010000138.1:0-4087 GCF_022398425.1 Shewanella sp. Isolate7
GGCACTAACCATGGCCTTTGAGGCGCGAGGAAGGCCGAAAGACCTAATGTTYCATAGTGACCAAGGAAGCCACTATACCAGCCGCCGCTTCCGCCAACAGCTCTGGCGCTATCATATTAAGCAGAGCATGAGTCGACGAGGAAACTGCTGGGACAACAGCCCGATGGAGCGCTTCTTTAGAAGCTTAAAAACAGAATGGATACCGATGACCGGCTATCGGGATATCGGTGAGGCTAAGAGTGAAATTTCACGATATGTGACGGGGTATTACAGTCAGCTGAGACCACATCAATATAACKGTGGGCTGACACCCAATGAGTCAGAGCGAAGATACTGGCTTGAATACAAAACCGTGGCCAATTTTAGTTGACCACTACACAGGAATAAGCAAGTAATAGAAATAGTGCTGACCTTTGTGATTATGCTTCTCTCATGAAAGCCAGCACTTTCGCGGATTAATTCACTTCTGAAAGTTTAAGAACGGGACTTTTTTTCTGATTTAGTAAGATACTAATCAACGCTAATACCGTAAATGCTAAGCTTGATAGGAATAGATTTTCTACACCGAACTGAGCGATAAACCATCCAGCTACGATCGAGCCAATGGTGATCCCAAAGTTTGAAAAAGAGATGTAAAGACTATTAGCAAAAACTTTCGCATCACCGGCGTTATCCATCACCCATGTTTGACTCACAACCAAGCCAGCAGAGTGTACTGCACCCCAAAATGCGACCATGGCTACCATAAATGAGAATGAGAAACCCATGATGTATACGGTAACAAAGATAAGCCCAAGTATGACAGGGTAAAGCATCACGGTCTTTTTCATGTTTTTGCCAAGTAGTTTGCCAAAGATGAAGTTACCAAAGATACCAAATACACCGAACACCATCAGCATGGCACTAATCCATGTACCGTTCATATTCGTTACTGTGCTTAAGTATTGAGTAATAAAGCTGTACGAAGAAAACATCGCTGCAAATACGAATATTACAGTCGATAAAGACAGCCACATGGACTTGCTACGTAAAATAGTCACTTGAGAGCCGAATGACATTTTTTCCTTTACAGGCGCGCTTTCCATCAAGAACATCACACTCACTAACGCAATGGCACAAGCAGTTAAGCCAAAGTAAAAGGCATAAGCGAGAGAGTACTGTTCAGCTAGAAAAGCACTAATCGGAATACCGAAGACCAAACCTACCGCTACCCCACCGAATACTTTTGCTGCGGCGTTGCTTTGTTCTTCAACTGGAACCATAGAAGTGGCTGCTACTAATGCAACTGAAAAGAATACAGCATGCATCAAGGCTGGCAGAATTCGAAATATCATCATGGTTGTGTAATCTTGCGTTATGGCGTACACAAGGTTCGAGAGCACGAATAAGGAAAGTATGCCAATTAAGACGTATTTTCTATTCCACCCTGACATCAATAATGTAATAAATGGTCCACTCACCGCCACGACGACAGCGTAAACACTGACTAACAGGCCTGCTTCTTGTACGTCAATGTTAAAGTCTTTCATGACTTGTGGAAGGAGACCGATAATACCCAGCTCTGTCGTGATAACGCCAAAAACGGCTAAAGATAGAGCAAAGATAAACAAGCTTTGTTTTTTCATTGTTTCAACTCAAATGATTATTAACGTATGGAATATATGTGCCGTTAACATTGGTTGTTGTTAGAACACTCAATCCATGCTTTGGATAGGTGACGCAAAAATGTTGTTTTTCGTCCAATAAAAATGCCGTTTTCAATGCAATTGAATTCGGCAAATTATCGGAATTCGCATTTTCAAAGGGGGAATAGTTTCTATTTATCCCGATGACATGCGCTTAGAACCGTGTTGTACGAAACTTGCAAGTGACGACTGGTTGCTCGCTTTCCATGATTTTGTGCGGTCATTTCAATAATTCTGCTCCTAATGCCTGGTTGGCAGGCTTCGTAACAATAATTCACTTGAAACGTGCGACAGCAACTCAGGCAGCGATACCTTTGGTGGCCTTTAGGGCCATAGCCATGTTTTACCACGCTGTCACTCTTACAACAGAAGTGGCAATGGGGGTTATTCGTCGTCACATCGAACCTCAAAGTCTCAGCGAGAGATACCGAGAATCTTTTGAATGTAATTATCAAGTTGGATTGCATAATAGGGGATAACACACATTGAATTAAGTCCTTTAGATTATTAATACATATTCCTACTGGGACTTAATGTGTTTTTTTTGCAGCGTTAGACTGAATATTAAGTTCAGAAGAAAGTAAAGCAAGTGTCTGTTTTTAAATGATTTAGCCTCTGGTTTCTTTCGATAAATAGAAGGTGTGATGAATGCACACAATTTAGCCGTTACGTTGATTTGCTAAAAAACACCCAGTTGACGACTCGAACATGGCATGACACATTTTGCGCCCTGCTTCGGTATGCCATTTAGTGTAAGTGCATATCGGTTTAATACGTTATGAGATGATTTAACTTTATGAAAAAATGGAAGAAAACACTTTTAGCTACATCGGGCATTTTACTTTCCTCAATGGCTTTTGCAGGTAATGGGCAGAGTCAAGCGAACAGTGAGTTTCCAATCCCTGCTGGCTTTGAAAGTAGCTTTAAAGAAATCAATGGTGTGAAACTGCACTATGTAGAAGGAGGAAGTGGACCTCTGGTACTTATGGTCCATGGGTATGGCCAAACATGGTATGAGTGGCATCAGCTAATGCCAAAGCTAGCTAAAGATCATCGCGTTGTCGCTGTCGACATGCCAGGTCTCGGACAGTCTGAGCCATTAGATTCAACCTATTCTGGGTTAGATGTTTATCCTTATCTTCATGGTCTTGCGAAAAGCTTCAGTCCTGATGAGCCTTTTGATGTCGTTGCACATGATACAGGGGTTTGGATGACGTATCCGATGATTGCACAGCACCAAGACGATATATCGAAAGTGATATATTTTGATTCAATTATTCCAGACGATACTATCTATACTTTCCCGTCTTTTACTCCAGAAGGCGAAGCCTCTACGTGGCACTGGAGTTTTTATACTGCTGAAAACAACTTTGCAGAAAACATTATTGAAGGTAAGGAAAAGTTGTTTCTTTCTCATATCATCAAGAAACACGCGACCAATAAAGAAGTATTTACAGACGAACTGCTTGATTTGTATGCAAAGTCGTATGCTAAGCCAGAAACCTTACATGCTGCGTTTGAATACTATCGTTCATTTACTACCTCTGCAGAGCAGAACAAAGAAATAGTTAAAGACCATAAGTTAAAAATGCCTGTACTTGTTATTCCAGGAGACAGCAATGGCGGTGGACTGGGTGATGCCTTCCTTAATCAGGTAAAAAAATACGGTGACAATGTTCAAGGGGAAACGATACAAGGATGTGGACACTGGTTACCAGAAGAGTGTCCTGCGACAGTAGAGCCTTTAGTTATTGACTTTCTTAATAAAAAGTAATTTACAAAACTGAGCCGAGTTTTGTTTCTATTGCGGTCTTCATTGCTGCCATAGGCAGCCTATGATCGTTGTTAATGCATATCCTAGAGCGATTCTAGGATATGCATTACATTTAGGGAAGGTGCGAATAAGTCCCGTGCTTGCTCTGCGTGTGCTTAAAGTGGATAGATGCTAGGCACAGTTTGCAGCGAATTGTAGTGGCATAGTGAATTTGGCCACCTGAATAGACGAAGTGATAGACTCACTTCCAGAGAAAAGGTGGTAGAAATGATGAACACAAGACCGACATTCAGTGCAGAGTTCAAATTAGAAGCTGCGCAGCTGGTAACGAAACAGGGATACAGCATAACTGAGGCTGCAAGCGCGATGGGCGTCAGTCATTCAGCCATGCGTAAATGGGTAAACCAGCTTCGACAGGAGCAGCAAGGCGTATCCCCCAAAGGCGCACCGCTCACCCCCGAACAACAGCGGATCCGTGAGCTGGAGAAGAAAATCCGCCGCATTGAAGAAGAGAACACCATTTTAAAAAAGGCTACGGCTCTCTTGATGTCAGACTCACTGAACAGTTCTCGTTAGTCGAGAAACTCAGGAAGAGCCATAGCGTAAAGCGGATTTGTTCAGTATTTAG
>NZ_JAKEVJ010000139.1:0-4063 GCF_022398425.1 Shewanella sp. Isolate7
CTGCTTCATCATATAACGCACCTTGAATGGATTCACATACGTTCATCATACTGACTACCTAGCACTTACCCGAATTGTGGTTTTCAGGAGGAACGTCCTCTCACGATTCTTTTCCCACTCAGCCTAACGGCCAAGTTTCGTTACATTGTCCGAGCCGCTGCTTTATTCAGGCTCGTAGGTTCATCTGGTGATACAGATGGTTCACTCGTTAAGCGGTGAACAACGCTTCATACGACCTCAGGTCGCACGAACATCAATGTGTCATGGCGGCTGTCGAAAGAACCGCAGCCGACACTACAGAAGTGTTTTCTAAATAGTAAAGGATGACAAGGTCAGGCAAGGCGACACCTTTTCCGTTACGGCTTCGCCTTGATAAGTGGGGTCAGAGTAAATTTATTTACCACGCTATATTTGGACGGCGGAGCCAGGATCCCTAAATAATGCCAATAAAAAAGGCGTCTTGTTAGACGCCTTTTCTTATCAATGACCTTTTACGCTTTTTCAGGAATACGTTCCAGCACGGCGAGGAGTAGCTTCCAGTATTGGTCGACGGTCTCGATTAACACCATCTCGTCTGGGCTGTGTGGGAAGCGGATGGTGGGGCCAATAGAGACCATATCCATCTCTGGGTAGGGCTTCTTGAATAGGCCGCACTCCAGACCCGCGTGGATCACCATGATAACCGGTTCCTTGTTGTAGATAGACTCGTAGGTGTCTTTCACAATCGCCATTACAGGTGAGCTGCTGTTTGGCTTCCAGCCTGGGTATGCGCCGCTGAACTCCACCTCGGCACCAGCCAGGTTACTCAGGGCGGTCAGGTAGCCTTCGACCTCTTCGCGGCCCGAGTCGATTAAGGAGCGGATGAGGCAGAGGATGCTTACCGATTCGCCTTCAGTGGTGATCACGCCAACGTTTAGCGAGGTCTCGGTTACGCCTTGGATCTCATCACTCATACGCATCACGCCGTTAGGGCAGGCGTGCAGCAGGTCGATAAGGGTCTGCTGAGTGGCTTCGCTCATCACCTGAGTGGCGGCCGGAATCTCGCTTAGGGTCAGCAGCATGTCAGGGTCGGCGATGGCCAGTTCCTGACAAATCAGCGCCGTGTACTCCTGCATCAGGGCCTCGAGGCGTGGCAGGTTTTCGCTTGGCAGCATGAAGCTGACGCTGGCCTCACGTGGGATGGCGTTACGCAGTGAACCACCACTGAAGTTGGTGAGCTCCAGGGCCAACTCGTCGGCATGGTTAAACAGGAAGCGCGCTAACAGCTTGTTGGCATTACCACGACCCAGGTGAATGTTCACCCCTGAGTGACCGCCCTTAAGCCCCGATAGGGTGAGGGTGTAGGTCGATAGGCTCGGCTCGGCCGCCTGCCATACCATAGGCACAGTGATCTGAGCATCGACGCCACCGGCGCAGCCCATGTAGATCTCGCCTTCCTGCTCTGAGTCTGTGTTGATCAGGATCTCGGCGTCCAGGTAACCGGCTTCCAGGCCAAAGGCGCCTGTCATGCCTGCTTCTTCATCTATGGTCAGTAAGACTTCCAGTGGGCCGTGAGGGATGTCGTCGCTGCCGAGAATCGCCAGGGCCGACGCCATGCCGATGCCGTTGTCAGAGCCGAGCGTGGTGCCCTTGGCCTTGACCCAGTCGCCGTCTACATAGGCTTCGATGGGATCTTTTTCAAAGTCGTGCACCTTGTCGGCGTTTTTCTGCGGCACCATGTCGATATGGGCCTGCAGGGCAACGACCTTGCGGTTTTCCATGCCTGGAGTCGCAGGCTTCTTGATGATCAGGTTACCGACCTTGTCTTCGACAACGCTGAGTTGTTTGTCTTTGGCCCAGTTTTGGATGTATTGGCTTAGCGCCTGCTCATGCTTAGAAGGGTGGGGAATGGCGCAGATCTGTTCAAACCACTGCCAAAGTGCCTGAGGTTGCAATTGACTTAATGTGCTCACGGACAACTCCTCTGTAATAAAGGTCTTTGAGGTCTAATTTGGCGATAGTCTATCATAGACTCTAGGCAGGCGGGGGCATTTGCCATGAGGAGTGGCAACCAGGAGACAGAGCATCCTGATGCTCGAGTGTCATATTTAGTTGCCACCTTGAGGCACGGCATCAATATTTTCATTTGGCATTGGCGCCAGATAGGAGAATAATGCCAACTCTCACGACGATTAAGCCTTGCCTGACATGCCCTTAGCCCAGCCCTCAACATATGGGTGACTGGCCACAGAATTTGCAACAGGCTATCGTATTCGTGGGTAAGGTTGATCATTACGATAGACAGGCAAAGATCTGTCATAGGTAGGGGCACTACATGATTTGTGGGTGCCAATCGATTCGGCTAAGACCGAAAAACTGCTAGATGAAAAGGATGAGGCATGATTGGGGTTCAATTTATAGATGTAACAGATTCAGAAGCCATTTTTGACGATAACGCGTGGGATGCCGTGGTCATAGTGACCCATGGCATAGAGGCCATTGCCCAGGAGGAGCTGGCCATGTTGGCCAGCCATGGTGCCCAGGTGGATGCCAGGGTAGGGCGCTCGACCACATTATTATTTGCTCCCGGGCTGGCCGGGGGGCGCCTGATTGTCGCGCCAGTCGTCGACAGCGACAGTGATATACAGGATGTTCGTGGATATAGCGACGCCGCCCGTCAGGGGATAAAGGTGGCCTTCGATGCGGGCGCCAGACGTCCACTGCTGATCGTCACGCCATCGACTCAGGCAAGGTATCAGCAATCTATGGGCGTCGCCGCGCTGGGCTGTGCCCAGGCGTTGTGGCAGTCGCTGGAGCGCCGCGAGGCCCTTGGCGAGATGGACAACATCTCACAGATCGGTCTGCTGGTAGATGAGAAGGCGGCCGAGCTGCTTAGCGCCATCGAGGCGGGCAAGCATTTGGCGCGTGACCTTTGCGGCACCGAGCCCGAGCGTATGTCGGCCCCTGCCTTCGCCCAATACTGTGTCGATGGGCTGCAAGGGCTTGGCCTAACTATGTCAGTGGTGGAAGACAGAGACGTACTCGAGCGCGACTATCCGCTGCTGAGCGCCGTGGGGCGCGCCTCCTTTGCCGTCTCCAGACATCAGCCTAGAGTGGTTAAGCTAGAGTACAAAGCCGAGGGGCCTATCGAGCGCAGCTACTTCTTTGCCGGTAAGGGCGTGGTATATGACACGGGCGGAGCCGACCTTAAGGTGGGCGGTGCCATGGCCGGGATGAGCCGGGACAAGGGCGGCGCGGCCGCGGTTGCCGGCCTGATGAAGACGCTGGCGATGCTAAAACCCAAGGGAGTGCGTGTGGTTGCCGAGCTCGGCCTGGTGCGCAACAGCATCGGCAGCGAGGCCTTCGTGACCGATGAGATCATCACCAGCCACGCCGGTGTGCGGGTGCGCATAGGCAACACTGACGCCGAGGGTCGCCTGGTGCTGGCCGATCTCCTGTCGCACCTCAGGCTCAAGGCCCAGGAGGCGGTGGCGCCTCAGTTGTTCTCGGTGGCTACCCTCACCGGCCATGTGGTGCGGGCCTACGGTGGTTATACCGCCGTGGTCGAAAATGCTGTGGCACGGCAGCAGCAGGTAGGCGACAGCCTGCAAGGGATCAGTGAGGCCTGGGGCGAGCCGATAGAGGTGTCACGCCTGCGCCGCGACGACTATCAGAAGATTGTCGATCCCTCTGGCGCGGCGGATCTGTTGTCATCTAATAACGCGCCTTCGTCGGTGACGGCAAGGGGACACCAGTATCCGGCGGCCTTCCTGCTGAAAGCCTCAGGGCTTGAGGCCCATGGACTGACGAGCGACAAGCCGCTGGCCTACACCCATGTGGATATTGCCGGTAGCGCCACCGAGGGTGACCCGCTTTATGGCACGCCTACCGCGGCGCCACTTGTCAGTTTGTGTCAGCTGATCCGCGGCTGAACCAAGCAGACCCTAGCCTAGCTGGGCGCAAAATTTGACCGGGGCAAGCATAGGCTTGCCCCTTTTTGTTGTCGGATCACAATAGGGTTAAAAGCGTGATCTCGCCCCGCCTCGCAATGGGGTTTTGATGTGGTAAAATTACATTTTGAAGG
>NZ_JAKEVJ010000014.1:0-57619 GCF_022398425.1 Shewanella sp. Isolate7
TTATTAATTCTAACTTTTAAAATGGAAGACAATATGACAGTTAAAAAGACAACTGCGGTCGCTATGTCTTTGTCTGCGCTTGCCTTGGCAATCGCAGCAAACGTCAATGCGGCGCCTTCGAAAGGACTCCACCTTCAGGCGGATAATGCCCGTATCAATCAAGCATCTCCCCTGCCTAAGCGCTATATCGTCAAGTTTAAGAATGCCCAGGCCGCCGCACAAGCCGATGTCAACAGCCTGAATGATTATCAGCCTAGAGCCAACGAAGTCTTCTCTCAGCATAGAGCGCTGAACAGCGTGAAGGCCAAGCAGATGAAGCGCATCGGTCGCTCAAACGCATACTCGGCTCAGCTGGATAGCAAGGGCGTTAAGGCCCTGAAATTGCGTGCCGACATCGACTATGTTGAAGAAGATATGCCGCGCCGTCTGCTGAGTGAAACGACGCCTTGGGGTCAAACCTTCGTAGGCGCCACCAGCCTAAGCGACAGCATGGCCGGCAACCGCACCATCTGTATCATCGACTCGGGTTACGATCGCAGCCACAGCGAGCTAAGTGGCAACAATGTCACGGGTACCAACAACTCGGGCACAGGCAACTGGTATGAGCCAGGCGCCCACAACGCGCACGGTACTCACGTAGCCGGCACCATTGCCGCTATCGCCAACAACGACGGTGTTGTCGGTGTGATGCCAAACCAAAACGCCAACATCCACGTGGTGAAAGTATTTAACTCTGACGGTTGGGGTTACTCATCTTCACTGGTTTCTGCGGTTGACACCTGTGTCAATAACGGCGCCAATGTCGTCACCATGAGTCTGGGTGGTTCTCAGTCAACCACGACTGAGCGCAACGCACTCGCGGCTCACGCCAACAACGGCGTGCTACTGATCGCCGCTGCCGGTAACGACGGTAACAACACGCACAGCTACCCAGCATCATATGACGCCGTAATGTCTGTTGCCGCGGTAGACAACAACAAAGATCACGCTGCCTTCTCTCAGTACACCAACCAGGTTGAGATCTCAGGCCCAGGTGAAGCAATTCTTTCGACTGTCACACGTGGCGAGGGTCGTCTGGCAAACATCACCGCAGGTGGTCAGTCATACTTCGACAATGGTGTGGTTCCTCATAACCGCTATGTGAAAGACAGCAGCGGCAACTATGTCGGTACACCTATCGCAGGTTCTGTCACCGCCGAGCTGGCCGAGTGTAGCGTATCGGGCGGTGTATTTAACTGTGGCGACATGACAGGTAAGGTTTGTCTGGTTGAGCGTGTTGGCAATCAAGGCGCCAGCTACCCAGAGATCGACGCGGTTAAGGCTTGTAACAATGCCGGCGCTCAGGCGACCATCGTGTTCAGTAACACGGCACTGCCAGGTCTGCAAAACCCCTTCCTGGTTGACACCAACAACGAAGCCCCAATGGTTTCTGTTTCTGTCGATCGCGCCACTGGTCAGGCACTGCGTGCTCACCTAGGCACCAATGTCACTGTGGCTAACACTAGTGGTGAAGATTACGAGTACTACAATGGTACCTCTATGGCGACGCCACACGTATCGGGTGTTGCAACACTGGTATGGAGCTACCACCCAGAGTGTAGCGCCGCCCAGGTGCGTGCTGCGCTGACCGCAACCGCTGAAGATCTGGATGTAGCGGGTCGCGACGACAAGACTGGTTATGGTCTGGTTAACGCGGTTGCAGCCAAAGAGTACCTAGATGCTTCTTGTAACGGCCCAACCGATCCGGGTACGGGCGGAAACGGTAGCAACGTGCTGGAAAATGGCGTGGCTAAGACCAACCTGTCTGGCGTGAAAGGCGACGAGCTACACTTCTCAATCGAAGTACCAGCAGGTGCCAGCGATCTGAACTTTGCCATGAGCGGCGGTACCGGTGATGCTGACCTTTACATGCAGTACGGCGCGGCCCCTACCCTGAGCAGCTACGACTGTCGTCCTTGGAAAGGTGGCAACAGCGAGTCTTGCCCAGTGAGCACACCGCAGGCAGGTACCTACTATGTGATGGTGCAAGGTTACAGCGACTTTAGCGGTGTCAGCCTGACGGCTAGCTACACAGAGCAGAGCTCTGGCGGCAACACTGGCGGCGCAGCCACCTACACCAACAACACCAGCTATGCGATCCCTGACAACAACTCTGCTGGTATCAGCAGCCCAATCGATGTCACTCGCAGCGGCGACTCTGGTACAGTCACGGTAACGGTAAACATTACTCACACCTATATCGGCGACTTGCAGGTTGAACTGCACAGCCCAAGCGGTCAGGTAGCCGTGCTACATGACAACAGTGGCGGCAGCGCAGACAACATCATCAAGAGCTACACAGTCGACATGTCTGGCGTTGAATCGGCCGGCACCTGGACACTGAAGGCCGTAGATAGCGCCCGTCGCGACACAGGTACTATCGATGCATGGCAGCTTAGCTTCCAGTAAAGGCATAAAATAAACAGGGGACCTCAGGGTCCCCTTTTTTATCGAAAACGCCATGAATAAGCTGATATAATGAGACAAAATTTTTTGACTCATTCATCACCATGACCCAGGCGAATAATCCATTACACGGCATCAAACTCGAAGCCTTACTCACCGACCTTGTCGACCACTACGGCTGGGAAGAGCTGGGTAGACGCATCGACATACGCTGCTTTAACCACGACCCTTCCATCAAGTCCAGCCTCAAGTTTCTACGCAAGACCCAATGGGCCAGAGAAAAGGTCGAGCGCCTCTATCTCAAGATGATTGGCGAGCCTATTCCGCAGCACCTTCGCGGTGACGCCGGTCGTAATACCGAGGCACCACGCGCTAGCGGTACCCAGGATTCTGGCAGATCCAGACCAACAAGCCATCAACCCACAAGAGAGCAGCCCACGAAAGACAAGGCTGAAGATGAGAGTTCAACGGGCGTGAATCAACACATTTGGGGAAAAGGCCAGGACTAAGCTAGAAAAGAAGCCAGCGAATTTCACCGAAAAAGTGAATCCTATCAGCGTATTCATGCAGGAATTAACTTAAGCTTTGCGCCTGCCTGCCGATATTCTGGCTAGGCATCCTCTTAGTCGTAATAACCAGGAAGGTTAGCAAATGAATGTGCTCGGTATAAATCCCTTAGGCGCCCAAAGCGCCGGTCCTACAGACTTAAGCTTTATCGAAGTGCGTAGCACCAATGCCCCGCAAGCGCCCCAAGTTCAAAACGCTCAGTCTCAGCCAGTGACCGATAAGGTCAGCCTGTCCGAAGAGGGCCGTCAGGCGCTCGCCGATGCGACAGGCAAGGCGCTGCGTAACAACGATGCGGCCAAGGCAGCTAACGCGCAAAAAGCGGAGCAAGAAGTGGATGAAGGCCAATCTCAGATAGACAAAAAGATTAAAGAGTTAAAGCAGAAACTCGAAGAGTTAAAACTCGAGCTCCAGGCCCTTCAAGGGGATGATTCCGAAACCGCGAAACAAGCGCGCAAGCAACTACAAGATCAGATAGCCGTTCTCAGCAATCAGCTGATGTCGCTGCTCAGCGCTAAAGAGAAACAGGATCAATCGCAAGGGTAACGAAAAATAATCACACCATGGCGACAGGTTAAGGCGTCGCCATGGCGAAAGAGGTTAATTTTGATGTTCTTCGGTGAAGTGATATTCAGACATCATATGACCCAGCTCGGTCGACTTGGTCTTTAGATAGGCCTCATTGTAACGATTCTTACCTACCTGCAGAGGCACGCGCTCGATAACCGCTATACCTAGCTCTTTCATCGCCTTGACCTTGCGGGGATTGTTGGTCATCAGCTTCACCTGCTGCACACCAATCTTCTCCAGCATGGGCTTGATCATGTCATATTTGCGCATATCGGCGGCAAAGCCCAAACGCTCGTTGGCCTCTACCGTGTTGGCGCCTTGATCTTGCAACTCATAGGCACGGATCTTATTGAGCAGGCCTATGCCACGGCCTTCCTGACGCAGGTAGAGAATAAAGCCCTGACCCGCCTCGGCGATATTTTGCATCGCGGTTTGTAGCTGAAAACCACAATCGCAACGCAGACTAAACAGGGCATCACCGGTCAGACACTCGGAATGAATTCTGCCCAACATGGGCTGGCTCGCATCTAACTCGCCAAAGGTGAGCGCCACATGTTCTTTGCCCGTCTCTGTATCTTCGAAACCATGCATGGCAAATACTCCCCAAGGCGTGGGAAGTTTAGAGGTGGCGACATACTTAATCGACATGAAATAACCTTTACAACTCGCTCTGTCTGAGATGCGAATGAAGAATGAAAACCAGGTGGAGGAACTCTCCCCTTTCTCAGACCGAGCATTCTATGTGTTTTTGCCTAACAGTGAAATACCCGAGTATTAAAATCGGATATTGCTTCACCGCAACCGCTTCGGCTTATTAGGATACGCTCTGAGCGGCGACAAGGCTATGAAGTCGCTCACGCCGCCATCAAAATCCTTTATGCTTTATCCTCGGTCTTAAAAGGCCTTAGGTGCGTATCCTGTTACCTGAGTCAATCCCATCTGACGACCCAGCGCCGTCATGGGATGCACGACTATCAAACCCTTCACCGAACGCTTGAGCTTACCCATATCGGCCTGCTCGGCCTTGGTCAGCGCACGGCTAAAGGCAAGTTCACTCAGCTCGGTGCCGCGTTTGTTCAATTGGCGGCTCTGTTGCTGTTTGACATGGGTAATTTGCTTAGTTACCGCATTGATCTCTTGCTTAAATTGCAAAATCACCGCCTGATCGCCGCGCTTCTCCGCCGCATCTAATTTACGACGATACTTGTCGAGACGATCGTTCAACTGCTGTAACTCTTGCTTTAAATTCATTAACTTGCCTTAAAAATCTCGCGAATACACAAATGCCACTCGGTTAAAAATAGGCAGCATTTGCCAGTTTGGCGAACATTATACCACTAATGAGGAAGGTGCGAACAAGTCATCTGGCGCAGGCCGCGCCAGCGTCTTGGGGCCTGTTTATTCGTTTTTGGCGTAAAAATCAGCGCTGCTTTTGGGTAAGATAGTGGATCACCTGGTTGCTGCTGCCGCGAAACACCAAGCTAGGATCGGCTAAATCACGCTCAAACTTGCCATCCACCAGCACATCCACATAGGCGACAACGGCTTGTTGCGCCAGGCTGAGTTCATCAAGCCTATAGCCAGTCCATAACCAGATATCCTTACCCTTGCACTCCTGTCTGACTCTTCTCACCAGGGTGAGTATGGTGTCGAGGTTACCCGGATGCAGCGGGTCACCACCGGAGAGCGACAGGCCGCGACGTTTGATGCGGGTATCATTGAGGTCCTCGATCACCTGCTCGAGCATCTGCTCATCGAACAGATGGCCCGAGTCGGGATGCCAGGTCGATTGGTTGTAACAGCCCCGGCACTGATGCTCGCAGCCCGAGACAAACAGGGTTGCTCTGGTACCTGGGCCATTGACCACGTCGATGGGAAAATATTGATGATAATTCATGTGTCTCTCATGCAAAGATAGCTAGGGCCTGTTGACCTTTTGAGAACAAATTTTGTTCTAATTGAGCACGTTCAAATCGCGGCATGAGGCTTGAAGTATAGTTATTCTATATAAAAGCCGAGTAACAAAGCGTTGAACGTGCTCAAGACGAACCCTGCAAAAATGAACGCGAAAGATAAACGGGCCCTCTTCTCGTTAGAGGTGCTTCACCCGGCGTTTAACTTCTTCCTGCTTACCATAGTTAAAGGGTCTGGCATCTGGGCTGCCCAGATAACCACACACGCGGCGGGTCACAGAAACCCGGCTCGGCTCATGGTTGCCACACTTAGGACAGGTAAAGCCTTTGCTGGTACAGCTAAACTCGCCGGTAAAGCCGCAGTCGTAACACTCATCAATCGGCGTATTGGTACCATAGTATGGCACCCGACTGTAACTATAGTCCCACACATCCTCCAGCGCCTCGATGTTGTGCTGCATGTTGGGGTATTCGCCATAGCAGATGAAGCCACCGCTGGTGAGCGCCGGATAGGGCTGCTCGAAATCCAGCTTATCGTAAGGATTCACCTTCTTCTCCACATCCAGGTGGAAGCTATTGGTGTAATAGCCGCGGTCCGTTACGCCATCGATCACCCCAAAGGCCTCGGTATCCAGCTTGCAGAAGCGACTGCACAGGTTCTCGCTCGGCGTGCTATAGAGGCTGAAGCCATAGCCAGACTCTTCGCGCCAGCGCACGGTAGCCGCCTTGAGATGCTCGATAATGGCAAGGGCCTTATCTCTGAGCGCCTCGCTGTCATACACATGGGTCTGGCTACCATAGAGCGCATTGATGGTCTCATGCAGGCCGATATAACCCAGGGAGATAGAGGCGCGACCATTTTTAAAGATGCCGCTGATCTCATCGTCGGCGCGCAGACGGACGCCACAGGCGCCTTCCATATAGAGAATTGGTGCGACTCTGGCCTTCACACCCTGTAGACGCTCGATACGAGTGTCTAGGGCGCGGCGAGCCACCGCCAGACGCTCATCAAGCAATTGATAGAAGCGGGTCTCGTCGCCCTGAGCCTCGATAGCGATCCGCGGCAGGTTCAGGCTCACGACCCCCAGGTTGTTGCGCCCCTCATGCACCAGCTCGCCTTCCTCCTCATAGGTGCCGAGGAAGCTGCGACAGCCCATTGGTGTCTTAAAGGAACCGGTAACCTTCTCGACCTGTTCGTAGTTGAGGATATCCGGATACATGCGCATCGACGCGCACTTGAGCGCCATCTGCTTGATATCATAGTTGCAGTCACCGACCTTGTGGTTAATGCCGTCGCGAATGGCAAACACCAACTTAGGGAAGACGGCCGTCTTACGGTTCTTACCCAGGCCTGTCATGCGCACCTTCATCATAGATGACTGAATCAGGCGCGACTCCCAAGAGGTGCCCAGGCCGAAACCGAAGGTCACAAAAGGTGTCTGGCCGTTGGCGGTGTGCAGGGTATTTACCTCATACTCCAGCGACTGGAAGGCGTCGTGACACTCCTTCTCCGTCTGCGCCGTGGCAAAGGCCTTGGCATCTGTGATCCCCCAGGTCAGCGCGACCTGATAATGCTTGTCGTAACTCTTGGCAACGAAAGGTGCCAGCACCTCATCGATACGGTTGATGGTGGTGCCGCCATAGATATGGCTAGCCACCTGGGCAATGATCTGCGCCGTCACTGCAGTGGCGGTGGAGATTGACTTGGGGGTTTCGATCTCGGCGTTACCCATCTTGAAGCCGTGGGTCAACATGCCGGCCAAGTCGATCAGCATGCAGTTAAACATGGGGAAGAAAGGCGCATAGTCGAGATCGTGATAATGGATCTCACCGGACTCGTGGGCCGCCACCACATCTTTTGGCAGAATATGGCGTGTGGCATAGTGCTTGGCGACAATCCCCGCCAGTAGATCCCGCTGAGTCGGGATCACCTTAGAATCTTTGTTGGCGTTCTCATTCAGCAGCGCGGCATTGCTCTGCTCCACCAGACCACGGATCTCGCGGTTGAGGCGACTGCTCAACTCACGATGGATATCCCTGTCATGACGATACTCGATATAGACCCTGGCGAGTCGCTTGTAGGGGCCTTCCATCAACTGGTTTTCGACCGCATCTTGCAGATCATGAATATCCACCTGCTCGAGCTCTGCCACCGACTGGCGTACTTGTAGGGCCACCTCGGTGGCATAGGCAACATCATCAATACCTGCCGAACTTGCAGCGGCAATCACTGCATCCCGAATCCTTGTTTCGTCAAAAGGCGTGCGGTAACCATCCCGCTTAATAACCACTGGCATTGTTCAATATCTCCTCAAGTAACGGCCAAATTAACACCATATATAGTGTTAATATAGACGACGAACACAATATGTAGCGCATTAAGCTACAAGTTAGGCTCAAGTACCTTGATCCAGATCATTAATTTGCGGATGGATTTTTTTAACACAAGATTACTGCCAACTGAGCCACTTATCGTCAAAACTGGCCTTGACCCAGCCGGCAAAGGGAGCTAGATGCGGGATAAAAATGGGACAAACTGTGAATAAGTTACGTAATTCTTTTAGATAGTGACAGATAACGCTGTAGTTGCCCGGAAGCCTGTTGCGAACTTCCTGAGGCAGACGCCAATTGCATGGTCGACTTGAGTCCTTGCCACATCGCCTTATCGTTCTGGGTCAGCCCGTGTTCCCCCTGAACAAACACCGCCAGTTGCGCCGACACCCGCGCCGCCTTCTGGTTCAGCCCCTGACTATCGAGGCTGTCCATCTGCTTTAGCACAGACTCGGCGTCATCGAGCATGGCGATCATCACGCTATCGGGCTTACTCTCCTTGAGTTGCGATCGCTGGCTGGCAATAAAGTCAAGCAGCGAGGGCTGTGACGCATCCCCCCTTGGGATCTCAAAGCCTGCCTGACCCAGGCGATTGAGCTGATTTTCCGACAAGATGCCGTCCTGATGCAGGCGCTGAATTAACTTAGGAATGTCGCCAAGACCAAATTGCCCCTTGGAAAAGAAATCTTTGGCCATCGCCTCTATCTTTTGCGCCCGCTGTGCTCGTGGCGAGAGAAACACCGCCTCCTGTGGGATCTCTGGTCCACCAGCTTTTGCCTGGGGGCCCTGGTGGGACAGCGTCACCTTGTCGCTGGAAGATGAACTATCGACATCTGGGGTGTCTGTCTGGCCATAGGTGTTGGCGATCAGGTTAGCTTGTGAACCCGTAATGGCCTGGCTAATTGAATTCATTGTCAATTTTTCGACTGCTGCATGAAATATCCAAGCAAGCAGCAAAAACCAGGCCAGAGATAACCTATGTCCGAAATAACCTAAGTCTAAAATAAATCAGGTTAGAGAAAACCCGCGTCACAGAAAACCTGGGGCACAGAGAACCAGAGGCGCTTATTTAAAAGCTAGGGCCTGTTTATCTTTCGCGTTCATTTTTGCAGCATTCTGTATCGCTTTTATACAAGGCAGAGCGATTGCAATGTAGTGCACTACATCAATGAGCGATAACGCAGTAGAAAAATGATACAGACGCTGCCCGCAGGGTTCGTCTTGAGCACGTTCAACTCCTTGTTACTCGGCTTTTATATAGAATAACTATACTTCAAGCCTCATGCCGCGATTTGAACGTGCTCAATTAGAACAAAATTTGCTCTCAAAAGGTCAACAGGCCCTAGTGACTCTCCAGCTCATCGACTCGGGCGCGGATAATATGGGCCACCTGCTTCACCGCCTCCTGCCCCGCCTCGATAGCCTCGCCGGCGCGGTGAAACTCCATGGTACCTATCTCCATCACGTTAGGGGTGATCAGGATATCCGGCGGATCGCCCATCAGGCGTACTCGCTTGTGGCGCTGCTCCAGGATATCCATCGACTGCGACATTACAGCCAACATCCCGGGCTCGCTACGATTACCTAGGGAAAACTTATCAGTCAGCCCGCTGACATAGTCTCTTCCCCTTGCCAGGAGATCCATGAAGCCGCTCTCCAGCTCCTTCTCGGCTTTCACCAGCTCAGCTTCGCTGGCCTTCACATCGGAAGAGATGGCCACAGGTAACTGTTGTTGGCGCGTCTTCCTGTGTGCATTGAGATCTACGGCGATCACCAGATCAACCCCCATGGCACGACTCACAGACACGGGAACCGGATTGACCACGGCGCCGTCCACCAGCCAGCGGTCGCCGACTCGCGCCGGTGGTAAGATCCCCGGCATAGAGCAGGAGGCGCGCACCGCATGACGCAGATTGCCCTGCTTAAACCAGATCTCCTGCCCGGTATAGAGGTCGGTTGCCACCGCGGCGAAAGGCATCTGCATCTGCTCGATGTCCAGGTTGCCGATATGCTGCTGCATCACGTCAAACACCTTCTCGCCACCAATCAATCCGCCCTTGCGCCAACTGAGATCCATCAGGCCAAGCACGTCCCAGCTGGAGAAGCTGCTGACCCAGGCCTCTAAATCCTCAAGATTATCCTGCGCATAGGCCGCGCCCACCACGGCGCCGATAGAGCAGCCTGCCACCTTATTGGAAAAAATCCCCATGTTCGCCAGCTCATTTAGCACCCCAATATGGGCCCATCCCTTAGCCGCGCCACTCCCCAATGCAATGCCGATATTCGCCATCTTCTCTACTTCTCTCCCTGAGACGCGATCTGCCTTAACCACGCCGCGCCGTATGTTGTCTTTGTTTTCATCATAAGCCA
Source organism: Shewanella sp. Isolate7 (assembly GCF_022398425.1). Taxonomy (NCBI): domain Bacteria; kingdom Pseudomonadati; phylum Pseudomonadota; class Gammaproteobacteria; order Alteromonadales; family Shewanellaceae; genus Shewanella; species Shewanella sp. Isolate7. The sequence goes on from NZ_JAKEVJ010000014.1 coordinate 10,194, forward strand.
AAGCGCGCTCGGGCACAGCCCGTGACACTAAAAATTAATCTCGGCATTCGGCTGACAAATCGGTATCGCGCAAGTCATGGCTGAATCGTGCTTAGCGATGTATAATGCGCGCCTATCTATATTTTGGAGCACAGCATTGCAATTTTCAGATTTTTCACTCGATAAACGTCTACTGACCAGCCTTGAACACATGGGCATCGACACGCCGACCGAGATCCAAACGCAATCGATCCCCGTAGGCTTATCGGGAAGAGATCTCATGGCATCGTCTAAGACGGGCTCGGGCAAGACCCTCGCCTTCCTGTTGCCAGCAATGCAGCGCGTCATCGCCACCAAGGCCCTCAGCAAGCGCGACCCCAGGGTCTTGATTCTGCTGCCCACTCGAGAGCTGGCCACTCAGGTCTACAGTCAGCTACGACTGCTTGTGGCTAACACCCAATATAAGGCGATCAAGATCCTCGGCGGGGAAAACTTTAACGACCAGGCCAAGGCGCTGGCCAAAGACCCTCACTTCGTGGTGGCCACACCCGGCCGCCTGGCGGATCACCTGGCCCAGCGCCACCTGTTCCTCAACGGACTCGAACTGCTCATCTTGGATGAGGCCGACCGCATGCTGGATCTGGGCTTCGCCGAACAGCTAAAGGCGATCAACCTGGCCGCCGATCACAAGCGTCGCCAGACCCTGATGTTCTCGGCCACACTGGATCACGGCCAGATCAACGAAATCGCCGCCGAGCTACTCAAAGAGCCGGAGCACGTGGCCATCGGCGCCTCTCACGTAGAGAACCAGGATATCACCCAAAAGATCTACCTGTGCGACAACCTCAGCCACAAGGAGCAGCTGCTCACCCGCCTGCTGCAGCTCGAGCCGCACAAACAGGTGATCATCTTTACCGCTACCCGCGGCGATACTGACCGCCTGGCAACACTGCTGGCCGAGCAGGGCTTTAGCACCAGCTCCTTAAGCGGTGAACTGAAACAGGCGGCGCGCAACCAGATCATGGATCAGTTCAGTCGCGGTCAGCAGCAGATTTTGGTCACCACAGATGTGGCCTCTCGCGGACTGGATCTGCTCAACGTCTCCTTGGTGATCAACTTCGACATGCCAAAATTTGCCGAAGAGTATATTCACCGTATCGGCCGCACCGGTCGCGCCGGCGCCAAGGGCGATGCTATCTCCCTGGTGGGACCGAAAGACTGGTTCAACTTCAAGCAGGTACAAAACTTCCTGCAGAAACGTTTCGAATTTAGCGAGCTTGAGGAGTTAGCGCCTACCTTTAAGGGTCTAAAAGACAAGCCCAGCCAGAACAAGCGTCAGGGTAAGAGTCATGCAAAGCCTAAGGCCAAGACGACCAAGGCTAGCCGCAGCGACAAACCCAAGCAACAGCGAGATAAACGCTTTATCACCGGCGTCGATGTAGGAGATGCGCCTATGCTGCGCAAACCCAAGTCGAAACTGCAAGATACGCCGGAAGAGTAAGCATCAAGGACTGAACTAGTACACGTAAGCGAGTAGACATAGGCGAGTACAAATAAGCTATTACGAATAAGCTATTACGAATAAGCGGCCACCTAAGGCCGCTTTTTAATGCCCTGAGCCGCTCACATCAGTTCCCCTCTAGAGCAGCTTTCCCTGACCTGCGTCCCTGACTTGCTCCCCTATCCAGCTTCCCATGACGCTCCCGGTGGAAACGGCGCCAAGTCGCAAGATTTAAACCGAGCATTAGCTAAGTGAGGCGATTTTCACATAACAACTAGTGCTCAATCGCAGCAATTAAGGTTACAATAGCGCCCATTGATTTTTTTATATTAGGGTTATCATGAGAGTTTGTGGCGTTGAATTAAAAGGTGGCGAAGCCATCATCTGTTTGTTGAGCTATGAGGGTGAGACCTTTAACATCCCTGATTGCCGTTCTCGCTCACTGACCATCTCTAACTCGGCCAGCACAGAGTCGATCAAAGAGTTCCACTTTGCCTTCAGTAAGCTGATGCAAGACTACAAGATCGACGAAGTCGCCATCATAGAGCGCGAGCAGAAAGGCAAGCTGGCAGGCAGCGCCACCAGCTTCAAGATGGAAGCAGCCATTCAGCTTTGCGGCCTGCCGGTACACCTGATCTCACCGGTCAACATCAAAGAGCAGCTCAAGCGCAATCCGCCCATGGTCGATTTCGACGGTCTGGACTTGAAGCGTTTCCAAAAGAGCGCCTTCGAAGTAGCCTACTGCTACCAAAACAAGTGCATCTTTACCAAGAAAGACTAAGCATCTTGCCGGGTCACTGCGCCCGGCTATCTCTTCGACCGCGACGTCAACGTCGCCAGCTAATCAGCACCTAGTTATGTCATCACTGCCCTATCTACAAGGCTATCGACCCGAACTCATCAGCCAGGTCAATGAACTCATCGAGACCAATCGACTGAGGACTGTGCTCGAGCGCCGTTACCCAGATAGCCACGCTATTCGCAGCGACAAGGCCCTGTATGACTACACCATGGCGCTGAAGAACCGCTACCTCAAGAAGTCATCGCCCCTAAGCAAGGTGATATTTGACGATAAGATCACCCTCAAGAAACAGACGCTGGGGCTGCACAGCTATGTGGCCAAGAATCATGGTGGCAAGACCAAGTCGAAGAATGAGATCCGCATCGCCGCCAGGCTCAAGGAGGTCCCCGAGCCCCTGCTGCGCATGGTGGTGGTGCACGAGCTGGCGCATCTTAAAGAGAAGGATCACAACAAGGCCTTCTATCAGCTGTGCTGCCATATGCAAGGCGACTATCATCAGCTGGAATTCGATCTGCGCCTATGGCTCACCATGCTGGATCTCGAGGCGCAACAGGCCTAGCCTGACAGCTCACGGCCATAAAAAACGCTACAAGATGTGGCATTTTTTTGTGTCTAATCTTTTTATGTATAAACCGAGCTTAACTCTGACCCATCATCATCTGGCGCACCTTGACCAGCTGGGCAAACTCATTCATCTGTTTCTTCGACAGCTTACTCGCCATGGGGATATTTGCCTTCATAGGATCCACCGGACGGCCATTGATATGAAACTCATAGTGCAGATGTGGCCCAGTGATACGGCCCGTCTTACCCGACAGGGCGATCACCTGTCCGCGGGACACACGTTGACCCTTATGTACCAAGGCCTTAGAAAGATGCAGATAGCGGGTGCGGTACTTGTTGCCATGATCGATCACCACATATTTACCCGCATATCTATGGTCGGTCACCAAAGAGACGATGCCATCACCGGGGGCGATCACCTTAGTGCCGACAGGCGTGGCAAAATCGGTACCATTATGGGGCGCGGTGCGACCCGTCACCGGATGGTGACGATGGCGGTTGAAACGCGAACTGATACGGTAATTTTTCTGTAGCGGAACACGCTGGAAGGCGCGCGCCAGGCTGCGGCCCTGCTCGTCATAGAAGTTGCCATCGCTGTTTTGATAGGCGTTAATCTTGCTGCGTCCACGCTCAATGGTGACGGCTAAAATATCGCTGTTGCCCGTGACTTCCCCATCGATATATTGATCGCTCTTAAGTACCGAGAATCGGTCGCCTGCACGCAGATCCCGGGCAAAATTAAGCTTCTCTTTCAGCAGGGTCTCGATGCGTTGGATCTCGCCGGCATTGAGGCCGATACCTTGGGCCGACAGATAGAAGGAACCTTGGATCTCGCCGCTTAGGGCCCTGTCCTGCCAGATCCCGTCGATGTTGATCTCATCGACACTGAAACCACCCTCTTCGTAACGGCTAAACACCACCTGGCGCGCCGCATTAAAGTAAAGTTCAAGTTTCTCCAGCTGGCCCGAGTCGTCGAGCCAGAAACGTATTATGTTGCCGGGCTTTAGGGTATCGAGAGCCAGGATATTGAGATCCGCCTCCAATACCTTGTACATGGTCTGCTGATCGACATTGGCCTCAACAAACAGGCCGCTTAGGGTATCGCCGGACACGATTGTCTTTACAAAATCCGCTTGAGATACGGTTTCGACCGTTTCATCGCTCAGGTGCAGGTTAGTCACCAGAGATTCAATATCCAGCGCCACGGGAATGCGTTGTGGCAGCGCCTGTTTTTGGCTCGGCCACAACAGTGCCGCGCCCACAACCAGGCCCGCCGCCAATAAGATCTTTTTGTGAGGCGCGGGTAACGCCATGATACGGGATTGAGACATGCTCAAAAAAGAAATTTTACCTGCGCGCAACCTGTGCCTCATTTTTCATTATTATGCTTTTCATTAGACCCCAAAACCCCATAAAACATGGGGTCGATGCCAAGTTATATCAAAAATAACGGCATTTACAAACCGATCGACAACACAATTTAATGGAATAAATAGAGGTTTTCGGCCGCCAAACAGACAAAAAAACTAAAAAGGTGCTGAAAAGCCAACCAATATCAGCACCTTCTTAATTTCGGCTAAGGTAAAACTAATTTAATTTCGCTGCCCTCGGCGCTCTTGTGGATATCGATGCGGCTAGTGATCTGCTCCTTCATCTCGGTGACATGGGAGATCACTCCCACCATGCGCCCGGCCGATTGCAGATCCATCAGGGTCCTGATGGCCAGCTCAAGAGAATCCTGATCCAGGCTACCGAACCCCTCGTCGATAAACAGGGTATCTAACTTGATACCACCGGCGTAGGCCTGCACCACATCCGACAAGCCAAGGGCCATAGACAAGGCCGCCATGAAGCTTTCGCCGCCGCTCAGGGTCGCCACAGATCGCACCTTGGCCGTGTAGGCATCTTCGACCTCAAGCTCCAGGCCTGAGGCCTTATTGCCCTTGGCCCGCTCCTCCTTGCGCAGCAGGCGATAGCGCCCCTTACTCATCAGCTGCAACCTGTGACTGGCTTCTAGCAAGACATCGTCCAGCAACACGGAAAGCACGAAGCGCTGCAGGCTGATCTTGTTACCCGTATTGCCGTTGGCCACATCGGCAAGGGTGCCTACCACGGCATATTGCTGCTCGAGCGCATCGGCCTTAAGGTCCAGCGCCTTGAGCTGCTCCTGAGTTTGACTGAGCTGCGCCGCCCTGGCACTCAGCTTCTGCCACTGCGCCAACGCCTGCTGCATCGCCTGCTGGGCATCCATTTTCTGCTGCTCGAGGACGGCGATATCCGGCGCCTCACAGCCCGATAACGCCTGGGTTAACTGAGACAGATTGGCTTGATGTGTGATTAGCGCCTGCTCGAACGCCTTTATCTGGTTTGCCAGCTCGCTCTGCTCTGCCTCTGTCAGGCAAGCCTGCTCAAAGTCAGCAACACACTCAAACTCTGAGGTGTCGAGCGCCTGTTGGAAGCTCTGAGTCTCCTGCAGGGCAAGCGCTTTGATGTCCTCAAGACGACCGCTGGCCGCCTCCAGTGAGGCCTTGGCGGCGGCATTGTCTTGCTCCGCCTTGGCGTGCGCCGCCCTCACCGCTTGCTGACGTGACTTAAGCTCTGCGATGGTTTGAGTGAGCTCGGCAATGGCCGCGCCGACCGCCGCCGCATCGCTGAAGCCCTCGGGAATGGCCGCGCTTATCTGCTGATGCTGTCCCTTGTCGCTGGCCAACTGTTTGTCCAGCTTGGCATAATGCGCGCGCGTCTCATCCAGCACGGTTTGTAACTCACGCCCCTGGCGCTCACTGCTCTCAATCTGAGTATCTAACTCGCCAAGCGATGCCTGTGCCGCCTTGGCCCGTTCAAACGAATCGCCGAGATCTACAAGTCGCGCCTGATGTTGCTCGAGCGACAAACCTGCCGCCTCGCCAAGCTCCTGCGCAAGCTGAGTCGCGCTCTGCTGCAGACTTTGCAGCGATTGCTTGAGCAGCTTAAAGTCACTGCGAGCCTGGTGCAGCAGCGTCAGCGCGTCGCTCTCTGCCTGTTTGGCGCTCGCCAGCGCCTCATCGCTTGGCAGGTCAAACTCGCCCATGGCAGGCTCTGGGTGTTCCAGGCTGCCGCAGACAGGGCAAGGCTCGCCCGGCGCTAACTCTGCCGCCAGGCGCGCGGCCTGACCGCGATGCCAGCTAAGCTCCAGGCGTTTGTGCTGCTCTTGGGCCTGTAGATGCTTATCGGCCAACTCGCTGCCGGCGGCCTTTGCCGCCGTGAGTTTCTGCTCAAGGGTGTTTATCTCAACTTGCTGCTGCTGCCAACGCTCAAACACCTTGAACTGGGCGCGCGCATCGCTAAGCGCCTGCTGCATACTCAGCAGCGGCTCGGCCTCACGCTTAAAGGCATCACGACGACTGGCCATCTCCTGGCGGGCCTGATTCAGCTGTTCCAGCTGCTGGGCGCTGCGCTTACCACTGGTCTCGGCCGCCAGCATCTTGGCCTGACCATCCGTAAGCTTCTGGCTCAATTGGTTAAGCTGCTCAAGCTGAGGAGTCAAAGCCTCGAGCTGAGTCAGACGCTGCTGCTGGCTCAATTGCTCCTGCTCAAGCTCACCCAGTCGCTCAAATGCCTGCCTGCTCTGCACTAATGCCTGCTCGGCACTCGCTTGGGCCTGCTGGCACATCTCTAGATGCCGGGTGGCGCTTTGTTGCTCGCCGAGGCGTGACTGCATCGCCCGGAACAGGGGGCTTAGACTATTTGCCCGGCCCGCCGCCTGCAATCTCTGCTGCCACTGGGTCGCCTCGACCTGACGGGCCTTCAAGGCTTCACCCTCGCTCCGCAATTGCTGCAAGCGATTAAAATCGCCCTGTAACTTCAAGCCCTGGTCCAGATGCTGATTGGCCGCCAGCAGGCTCTGCTCGCTCTGCTGCTTTTGTGTCTGGGCAAGTGCCAGCTCGGGCGCGATACTCTCAAGCTCGTCCGCCAGCGCCTGGTCGCTCTCAAGCGAAGCGCCTTCTAAGATACCGCCGCGGCGATTACGCATCGCCTCGACGTCGCGTCGAATACCGGCCGCCTGCTGTTTGAGTCGCTCCTCGATGCGGCGGTAGATGTGGGTCTGAAACAGCTGGCTGAAGATCTTCTCTCTGGCCTTGGAGTCGGCCATCAAGAGCTCGCGAAACTTGCCCTGGGGCAGCACCATCACCTGACGGAACTGATCCACATCCAGGCCGGTTAACTGCTCTATCTGATGGGTGGCGTCAGACACCTTGGCCGCCACCAGCAGGGTCTCGCTGCCATCCGTGTCGAAGCGGCTCAGCTGGGCCTCGCTCTTTTGCAGCGTTACCCCGTCACCACTCTTCTTGGCTCTAGGCTGCTCGGGCACACGGCGAATCAGGTAACGGGTCGCCCCCAGTTCAAACTCGAAACTGACCTGAGTGAGCCTTTGCTCATCGGCCATGTCGCAGCGCATCTGAGTGCCTTCTCGCTCGTCCCCCGTGGTCTTGCCATAGAGGGCGAAACAGATGGCGTCGAGAATCGTCGTCTTACCCGCGCCAGTGGGGCCGTTGATCAGAAACAGCGGGTTGCTACCAAGCGCGGCAAAATCTATGGTCTGCTCATCGGCGAAGGGCCCGAAGGCGGTCATGGTCAGTCGCAGTGGTCTCATCGCTCCGCCTCCCCTTTGTGTAGCTCATCCAGGGTCTGGGTGAGCAGCTCAAGCTGCGCGTCATTGAGCGGGTCGCCAGAGACCTGAGTGAAGAAATCTTTAAACATCTCAAGCTCACCCTTCTTAATATGGTCTGATGCGATGGCCAGCTGCTCGTTATTGGCCATCAGGCCGGTGCGCTCCAGATGCAACACGTTGGGGTAGACGCTCCTGAGCTTGCCCATGGCATCCAAGATGGCATGTTTGTCGAGCAGGCGCACCATCAGATAATCTTCGCGGCCGGGATCTTTCACACCTTGCTTTAGTAAGTCATCGAGCGCCCCCTCTATGATGCGCACATCTCGAAGTGGGGAGAGTGGCAGCAGCGTCATGCTCGCCGGGCTGCCCGAATTCAACTCCACCAGGGTCACCGACTTGTGCTGATACTGCTCACTAAAGGAGTATTTGAGGATGGAGCCCGAATAGCGCACCTGCTCCGCCCCCTTGTATTGGGGACCATGAAGGTGACCGAGCGCCGTGTACGCGAAGGACTCGAAATGTTTGGGCGAGATCTTGTCCGCCCCGCCGATACTCAGTGGCCGCTCCGAATCCGACTCGCTGCCGCCATCGAGGAAGCAGTGGCCTATCACCACCTTAGGCAATCCCTGACTGTCGTGCTCGTGTACCTGCTTAAGCAGCTCGACCATCGCCGCCTCATGGCTGCTGGCCTCGCAATCGAGTATCTGCCTGACGCTAGCAGGCTCGGCATAGGGCAGCGGATAGAAGATGGCATCGCCACCCTCGCCGCTCAAGCGTATGGGACATACCTGAGCGCCCAGCGGGCCTATGATATGCAGGCCACTGGCCTGCATCTGACGCGCGGCAAATCCGAGGCGCTCATGGCCATCATGGTTGCCGGCGATCATGATGACGCTGATCCCTAAGGCGATAAATTCGTTGAGCACCTCATCGAGCAGGGCCACCGCGTTGGCCGGCGGCACGGATCTATCATAGATATCACCGGCGACAATCAGGGCGTCGACCTCATGGGTCTTAGCCAGGGAGACTATCTGATCGAGCACATGGCGCTGGTCGTCGAGCAGGCTCTGATTATGCAGCTGACGGCCGATATGCCAGTCTGAGGTATGGATAAATTTCATCTTTTCTCGTTTAAAAATGAGGAGGATAGGAGCGAAGCCATTGCTGGCTATAGTAAGAAATGTCACCCCATTAGGCAATGCAGGCCTGTATCTGTATCACTTTTCTACCGCGTTATCGCTCGCTGTTCTAGTACATACACAACAATCGCTCTTCCTTGTACAAAATCGATACAGAATGCAGCAGAAATGAACGCGCAAGCTCAACAGGCCGTAGGACTCTGTTTACCGCAGATAGAAAAGATAAATAGATAAAGAGATAAGAAGATAAAAAAGACCCACCTTAAGCGGTGGGTCTTTTCAGTATTGCTAACTCATATTATCAAGCGTGTGCGTTACTTGTCGGGCGTCATGGCCAGCACGGCGTCGATATCGGCGCCGCTGTGACGCTCGGCCAACAGCTCCCAGGGCTCTCCCCAGGTGCGATTGACGATGCGGCCACGGCGCACCGCCTCCCGTGAGGCGATCTGCTCTGCCCAGCGCTTAAGATGCACATAGCTATCGACATCGAGGAACTCGCCAGCATCATAGGCCTGACCCAACACCAAGTTGCCATACCAGGGCCAGATAGCCATGTCGGCGATGCTGTACTCATCCCCGGCGATATAGGTGTTCTCGGCCAACTGCTTATCCAGCAGATCCAGCTGGCGCTTCACCTCCATGGAGAAGCGATTGATGGGGTATTCAAATTTTTCCGGTGCATAGGCATAGAAGTGACCGAAGCCGCCCCCCAGGTAAGGCGCGGAACCCTGTAGCCAGAAGAGCCAGTTGAGCACCTGAGTACGCTGTGGGCCGCTCTCTGGTAGGAAGTGGCCAAATTTCTCCGCCAGATAGAGCAAGATGGCGCCCGACTCGAACACGTTAACCTCGGTCTCGCCTGAGGTGTCCAGCAAGGCGGGGATCTTAGAATTGGGATTGACTGCCACGAAGCCGCTGGAGAACTGGTCGCCCTCACCTATCTGGATCAGATAAGCGTCATATTCGGCATCGGCGCCGAGGGCGAGTAACTCTTCGAGCATGATGGTGACCTTCAGGCCATTGGGGGTAGCCATGGAGTAGAGCTGCAAGCCATGCTCGCCTCGGGGCAGCTCGGCTTCATGACGGGCACCCGCGGTGGGTCGATTGATACTGGCCCAGGTACCGCCATTTTCGCTGTCCATGGTCCACACTTTCGGGGGAGTATAGGTTTCTGACATACTGCTTCCTTTATCTTATTCGTTTGCGCCCCTCACTCATTCTGGCCTTGCCTGTGGGAGCCTGATAGCTTCCCTATCTATCTCGGGGCGATTGAGTTCAATTTAAACCCTTGTAGGGTCAATTGGATAGAACCTTTGGCTATAGCGCCAAGAAAAAAGGCATGAAAGAAAACTGGCACTTAACCGCAGCAACCTTGGCATGGCGAGCGTAACGATATTATCGCCTAGGCAAGAATCAAGCCGGGTCTGTATCAGACTCGCCAGCCTGCTTTGTCTGATACCTCTCCAAGATACCGCTGCGGGCCAGCCCCCGATGCACGTTGCGGCACAGCTTGGCGAAACGACTCACCTCACCCAATAAGGGCTTTTCTCCCTGCTCGAGGGCGCTTTCCCAATAGCAGATCTCGCTGTCGACCAGCTCGAGTAACTTCTTAGGACAGCCGATACAAGACCCCTTGGGCCCACAGACGAAGGTCTCTGGCTCATTTAGCGGCATGGTGTGCCTGACCTCTTCGATCAGCTGCTGCATGGCGGTCGCGCTATCTGGCTTATGCGTCATGGGCTTCGATATCTCCCACCGAACCAAAATAAAAGTGAGGCCACTATATTACCTTTGCCTGAGATAACTAAATAGGGCTTAGATCAAAGCCGCTCGTGATAAACCTGCTCACCCGCCTGATTAAAATAAAAGGTCTCGAGCCGTTTTCCCTTGCCATCAAACAACTCACGTTTAACCAGGTGGCCCGACTCATCCAGGGTGTCCACCCGAGTATCCACCATGACGCCCTGTCGATAATGCTTGGCGTTCATCAGCCGGCCATTACAGTGATACCACTCAAACCGCCCCTGTTCGCTACCCATCTGGTAGTGGGCGAGTTTCTCAAGCGCGCCGGTGGACTGACAGTAACTGCGCTGCTCACCATGGCGCACTATGAGCGGATCGAAGCCGTATTGCTGCTCAGACTGCAGGCGACCGTTTGACCAATAGGTCTGCTGCGCGGCCAGGTTCGCCGCCCTGTCATAGGTATAACGGGTCTTTACCTTGCCGCTGGCATAGAAAGTAATTTCGCTCAGGCGCTTAAGATCCTTTTTACGAAACAGGGCGTCGCTGGCCAGGCTGCCGTCGGGGAAATAGCGACGCAGGCGCTCTCGCTGTTCGCCATCATGATAGAAGAGGTGTGTCCAGGGACGCCCCTGCTCATAGGTGATGGACTCGAGTATCTCATCGCCTTCCAGGCGCTGGTAGCGCTCAATAATGCCTTGCTCATTAAACAGGGCTACCGCCTGAGTCTCACCGCCTCGATAGATAGCCTGACGTTTAGGCCGCTGGCTTTGTGCATGATAATCCAGCTGCTCCCCCTCTCTTACCCCCTGGTGATACCAGGCATGGGACAAGATACGACTGCCATTTGCCGAGAAGCTAAAGCCGTGGCGTTTGCCCTGATGGTACTGGGTGGCGCTGAAGAAGCCCTCCGGCTGACCTGTAGTCTTGATGCCGCTGAAGGGCTCGCCGCGATAGCCTTCCAGGCAGTCCGTTTCGATCCAGATCCCGTAGACCTCTTGTCTGCTACAGTCGATGGGCGACAGCGCCTGCTCATCCACCGGCAGCTGTGGCGCCTCGCTGCAACCGGGTATCAGGAGAATACCAAGCAAGAGCGTCACGGCTCGACCTAGCAAGCGTACAGCGACTCGACTTAGCAAGCGTGCAGCGGCCCGACTTAATAAGAGACCAGGACACATCTTATCTAACCAGCCGCATTTTCGACGCGCCACCTAGTGATGCTCCGTCTTGATCAGCTTGCCAAATTGGTCATAGAAGGCCCAATCACCGGCCTCGCGATCTGCAATGCAACTTCCTTCGCTGCGCAGCTCGCCGTTAGGCCAGTAGGCGCGCCACAACCCTTCCTTGCGTGAGCGCAGAAATGCCCCCTGCTCGGCCTGCTTACCGTTAGCATGAAAATAGCTGGCCTCGCCTTCGCGCTGACCGTCGAGCCAGAGCTCCTTGGCCTTAGGCTTGCCGGTTTGAAAATAGCTCAACTGCTCGCCGCTGAGCCTATCCTTTCGATAGTGGGCGCGCTCCTGCTGCTGACCATTGGGATAATACTTGGCATATTCCCCGTGGCGCTTACCGCTCTGACACTCGGCGCTTTCTGCCAACACGCCATCCTCAAACCAGCTTTGCCACAGGCCCTCCTGGCTGCCCTTGAGCATCTGGCCCTCGCGCTTGAGTTGACCATTGCTCGAATAATATTCGCTGAAGTGGCCGCTGAGCTCACCCGCCTGATACTGCTCGCTGCGATAACGCACCTGCTTGAAGCTGTAAGCCCGCTCGCCCTCGAGTTTGTCCTCATGGTAGTGGCTGACACGATAGATGTTACCCTCGGGAATCGGCCCGAAGCTTGGGTCTTTCTCCTGGTAACGATACTCGGTCCACTTGCCCTGTTTACGATCTGCCTGGTAACTGCCTGTCACCCTGCGCCGGCCATTATCAAACTCGCGGTAAGGCCCGTTTAGCTTGCCCGCCTCGAAGGTCATCTCCCGACTGACCAAGCCCCGGCGATATTGCCGCCAGGTTCCCTGTTTCTCGCCATTCTTGTACTCGCCCGCTTCGTTAAGATCGCCATTGGCGTACCAGCGGGAAAACTCACCATCGAGCGGATAGCGGCTGCGCCCGGCCGGCTTATCCTTGCCGTAATGTAGCAGCTCTCTGGGTTTGCCCGTTTCATAGAAGGACTCATACTTGCCCACCCATTGGCCCTCGATGCGTGTACCGCGCTCTTTAAGAGTACCGTCATCGAAGTAGCGCTCGGCCTCTCCGGTCTGGCGATTGTCCTGGTATTGATCCAGGCTGCGCAGATTGCCATTGTCGTAATAGGCCAAGAAGTCGCCATGACGTGCCCCCTGGCGCCACTGCTCTTGTCGTTGCAACCTGCCATTGCGGTAGCGCTCGAAGTTGCCATCTTTCAGGCCGAGATCATAGTCTTCTGTCTTGACCAGGTTACCGGCCGTGTCGAAGACTTGCTGCATTCCGTGTAAGGGGTACTGACCGTTATCGGCCAGAGTCTGCTCGTGGTAACGAATCACCTTCTTGGGTTTGCCGTCATCGTAATAGGTCTTCTGCACGCCAGCCTGCAGCCCGGCTTTATAGTTAAGTTCGCTCACCAAAATGCCGGTGCGATTGCAATAGCGCTGAGGCCCGTCATGTTTGCCATCGAGGTAGTTTTCCTCCTCGAGCTTAACGCCCGTATCGCTGTAATGCGCCAAGGTGCCCTGGCGCAGCCCCTCACTGTACTGCCCCTTTAGCGACAACTGACCATTGGGATAATAGGTCAGGCTCTCACCATGGAGGCGACCGGCGGCGTAATACTCGTCGCGCTCGGGCGTACCATCATCATAGAAAGTCTGCCAGCGCCCCTGACGCTTGCCGTTGGCATCCAGTGTGCCTTGCTCTATCACCAGCCCCTCGCTGTTTTGTGCTAGATAAGGGCCGGACAACTGGTTGTTGGCATACTGCTGTCGCTGTGCCAGCACACCATTGCCATGATAGGTCTCCCAGATCCCGTGGCGCAGATTATCGATATAGGTTTCTTTAGCCTGAAGCTTGCCGCTGGCAAAATAGCGCAGCACCTCAGTCTTCACCCCGGCCTCATAGACCGTCTTCTGATAGAGGTTCCCCATGTCATCGTATTGCACCCACTCTCCGCTTGGCACGCCCTTGAGATAGAACTGCTCCTCACTCAGCTCGCCACTCGTGCTAAACAGCTGCCAGCGGCCCGATTGCAGGCCTTTCACATACTCGCCATCCAGCAGCTTTTGATTATTTGGCAAAAAGACCTGCCAGCGCCCATTGGGCACTCCTTGAGTAAACTCCCCCAGGGTATAGCCCTGATTATCGCGCACCAGGGTCACCTGACCGTTGAGCGCCATGCCGGTAGCCAAGTTGTAGTATGTGGCTATGCCCTCCTGCTGGCGGATCTCCACCATCAGGCTGGAAAGATTCTGACTCGCCGCCACTGGGCTGACGATAAAGCTAGCGACGCCTAGGCTCACGCCAGCCAGCAGGGCCGAATAAGCTCGATTAAACTGCATGTAAGCTTCCTTTTACCTAACAATATGTTCCTAAAATACTTTCTATAAAATCTTGCCTGAACTTGGCCCTCAGCCTTAGCCAAGCCGCGCCTATCGCGCGAAGATCTGATCCCGCAATGGGCGATTGGGCCAACTTTGCGCGTCGCCAAGCGGCTCACCATGGCGATATTCGCTGCGCCTATGTAGCGCACCGTCCTCATAAAACTCATACTGAGCGCCATGCTGACGTCCCTGCTCGTCAAAGTTAGCGATCGCCATCTGATAACCCTGAATGCTGAGTCGCTGCCAGACACCAACCTTAATGCCCTCCCGAAAGCGCCCCCGCCAATACTCTCTATGTGAGACGACTCGCGGTGAGTCATCGTCCTCAGCGAGCGGCAATATCCACTCGCCGTCGCGCCGACCATCGCGATACTGTCCCTGAGCGTAGATCTCGCCATCGGCGTAGTAGCGCTCAAAACTGCCGGTTAGCTCGCCATCGCGATAATGGAGCCGCTCCAACACCTGCCCCTTCTCTCCAAGGGAGAGATATTCGCCATCGAGCAACCCTTCGAGGTTATAGTGACACTGAGTACGCATCTCGCGGCTCTGGCTCTGCCAGTCGCCCACCGGCTTATCTTCGGCATATTGCCCCTTGTAGATAAGAGTACCATCGCCGCTAAGCTTCTCGGCCAGACCGTGGCGCAGCCCGTCTCGGTAATGGATCTTCTCTATCCAGGCGAGCTGATTTGGCTGTTCAGGCTTATTCTGCCGACCCAGATTAGGTTGACGCTCCTGTTTGCGTTGACCATCTAGCTTAGTTTGACGACCTAGTTTAGTGGCGATCTTGAGTCCGGTAAGCTTACCCGCCAGGTTTTCCTCCCGGCCTATCACCTCCCCGTCAAGATATTGGGTCTCCAGGCGCCACTGCCTCAGCTGGCGCTTTTCTATCTGCTTGACCAGGGCGTCTTGACGGTAAAAGCGTCTCACCTCTTGCTTGTCGCCATCTGCACCATAGTGAAACTGCCCCTCTCGATATCGCTCGCCGCTGCGGCGATACTCGACGAAATTGAGGGTGCGGCCGCGATCGTCCAAAAACTCTCGTTTCGCCAGCAGCCCCTCTTCGAAGTAGTTCAGCTGCTCGCCCACCTTGACGCCGTTTTGCCATTGATGATGCTGTTTTATCTGGCCATTTGGAAAATAGGCAAAGTAATCGCCCTCTTCCTTACCGTCTCGATAGGCCTGGGTCACCTCCACCTTGCCCTCTCGCCAGAAGGTTTCGGTGCCATGCTTTAGCCCGTCTCGCTTCTGGCTCTCCATGATGAGCTGACCCTGCCGGTTGTAAAACTTATCGCTGCACAGCCCCGTATGACACAGCACCCGCACAGTCGCACCGCCCGGGGTATAGACAGTCTCTTGCTGCACAGGCTCGCCCAGATGATAGACCGCCTCACGCTTGAGCTGCCCCTCGGGGTAATACTCCTTCTGCGGACCGTCTCTTTCGCCCTTGTCAAACTGACAGTCACAACTGAGTTGGCCGTCTTCATAGAAGATCTTAACCCCGCCCTGTCGCTGCCCCTGCGGGTTAAATGTCCCCTGCTCGACCAAGGTGCCATCGACGCCATAGAAACGATACGGCCCCACAGGATGGGTGTTGTCATCCCCCAGGCGATCGCTGTTAAGGGCGCCGCTAAACTGGCGAATACCGGAGTGCGAGTCTAAGTCATTAGCAAGATAATAGGACTCGAAGGAAAACTCTTGCTCGGCGCCGGGTCGCGGCTTGGGCGGCCCCTTGAGGTAATACTTGGCCTTACTCTTCTCCTGGGTGGGCTGCCAGTCCTTATCGAGCCAAATCGTCGCCTGGGCAGTGGCCATGCAGGCACACCAGAGCGGCAGACTGTACGGCAAACAGCGCAGAAGCGTGTAAAAAGCACTGGAACGAATACTGAAAAGAATACTGAAAAGAACACTGGAAAGAAGACGCAATCTACTCATCTCCTATGGCAGCGGTTTTAGGTGAAATTGATAGGGGATCGCCAGCGGCTCGTGGTCAATCGAGAGATAGGCAGCGCTGCTCGCGGCGCCATCGACGCTTAGCCAACGCCCGTCAACCAGGGCCTTATCTAAGGTATTTCTCTCGCTTCCCTTTGCCGAATGGGCCTCTTTGGGCAGCCGCGGCGATAGGTGTCGCCCCTGAGCATCGGTGATCACCAATGAGCGATATAGCTGGCTGATTGGCACCTCGGTCTTGTCCAGTGTTGATAGCCAAGGGGTAAGATCCACCAGCCAGGGACGGCGATTATCACCGGCGCCCAACGTCTGCCAATGGGCGCGGCCAAGGCACTCTATGCTGCCTTTGATGCGCTTGTCGTAAAAATAGCGCCTCTTGCCATCGGGCGTCGTCAACACATAGGCGCTCTGCCCCTGGCCATTGTCGACAAGTCGCCAATCAACCGACTTACCCGCCTCTTCGAAGCCCTCGCTGATTTGAGGCTGACACACCTCGGCGAGGGCGCTCGGCAGCGGGATATAGAGATCGTTGCCCGTAATGGAGGCAATCGATGGCTCGCTTAATCGGCCGGGCTCAACAGCCGAGCCTCGCTTGGTTACCCGCTCTAACTGAACAGGGACTAGATCGGCTGGCTCCAGCGGCGGATTGGCCAGGTTGGCCTCATAGGTAGACTGAGTAACGAAGCTAACCTGTTTTGCTATCTTACGATCACTTAACTGCTCGCTATGCAAAACCTTAAGCGATTCGGGCACGCTATCGAGCTGCAAGATATAGACA
The DNA here is from genome assembly GCF_022398425.1 of Shewanella sp. Isolate7. Lineage (NCBI taxonomy): Bacteria > Pseudomonadati > Pseudomonadota > Gammaproteobacteria > Alteromonadales > Shewanellaceae > Shewanella > Shewanella sp. Isolate7. The sequence continues at coordinate 26,861 of NZ_JAKEVJ010000014.1, forward strand.
TGAGTGCTTTGCTCGAGGGAAAACAGCTCATCGAGCAGTAGCTGCTCTGTGTTTGAGAGCCATGCAGGCCCCAACCCCTCCGACTCGACAATGCCCAGCTTGCCCTGTAGGCCATTGAAATCTGGCGCCAGGGCGTTAGCACTACGATTGGTTATAGCGAGGCGATAGCGGCCGGGTTTACTCAGCGCAGATAGCGTTAGTGTCGTCTCACCAAATCGATAGGGCTGCTTTAGCAGTTGCGGCCAGGGCAAATGCTGGCTGTAACGTTTCACAGGGGTGAATATCAGCTCGGCGCGGATCTGATAGAGCTCCTCCAACTTGGCTTTACTCTCCCCCCAACCGACGGGGAGCAGATTAACGCCTGAGCTGACCACACCATTGATGGCGCTGGCGCCGCGGGCGCTGTGTTGCCAAAGCGGCAAGTCGATCGTCCTATCCTTCCAGTCGAGCAACTCGATATTACGGTATTCAACCGAGGTGGCGTAATCCCCCGTCGTCAGGCCATGGATATAACGCAGCTCGATATCATCGCCGCCCCAGCCCGCAGACATGACCCCCTCATCGGGTTCCATCATGGCAGCGCTGGCATCTCTATCATCCGGCGCCATGGGCAGGGTCGGAATATCGAACAGCTCGATATCGGCCCCCTCGCCGCCCCGAGCGTCATACTCAAGGAGCTCCTCGGCGAAAACGTTGCCCTCAGCGAAAAAGTTGCCCTCATCGAAATAGTCACCCTCATCCTGCCACAAGATGCTGCTGACATAGGGGGTCGATGTCGGTGCCATTAGCCAGCGGCGAGCCTGCATCCTGTCGCCCTTTTGTTGCTGGTCTACTAGTAAGAGTTTGTCGAGCCAACCGGTTTTCCGATTAAAGCTCACTTCGCCAAAGCGCCGATATTCGATGCCTTGTCGCTTTATGCGCCACTCGAATCGAGCCCTAATCCATTGCCCCTCAATGGCGACTATCTGCCACTCTTGTGGCTCGCCAGTCTCCGTTTGCGAGAAATCGCCAAGCCCAGATGGCAATAAATAGCCAAGCCTAAGCGTGTCGCCCACAGCAAGCGCCTTCTGTGGACGATGTGCTCGAGAAACAAGCGGATAAAACTCGAATAGCGATTTCAGGGGAGCGAGTACCGACAGCGCCTCTTGCCCCTGTTTAGCCACATAGGCATGCCACTCATCTTGGGCCTTAAAGCGCGCCTTACTCTGACTGTCGCCATTGTCCATTAGCAAGGCGCCCTGGCGCACTATGTTGGCAAGCGCCGCACCGCGGCCGCTATCGTCGAAACTGTTGATATTGAGTCGATAGGCGGGGTCTTGATATTGCAACATAGCGGGTAAGACGGAGAGACTGACCGCCTTAGCGCTATTTGGCGCCGAGTCCACTCGATATTGGAGCAGTGCCCGGGCCCGGGCAGTGACTTGCTGGCTATCACCATGGGCAAATAGCGTACTCATGGTGACCTGATATTCACGCTGGCTGGGGGCCATTTCCCGGCCATCCGATTCGCGACCATAGCTGGGTGACGCCAGCCCCAAAAGGCTGAAACAGAGCGTCAATGCCGTAAAAACAATCCTGTTCTGGCTAGAGGTCATCCTAACTTCCCTGGCTTTGCATGTTACTGAAATGTAATGAGATTAAACTATCCCTTCGGCCATTCTACACAAAAGCCCGGTGAAATCCACAGCCTTGGACACAGGCAAAACACATAGTCAAACCGATGGCCTGCTAACTCGCAATCGGCCCCTGAAACCTTTTAAAGATCGGCACTATCTATAGCCCTTTAGCACTATAGATAGTGCTCCAACAATAACTTGCCGCTCATCGCTATCGACATGGTCACCACCAGCGGCCGGATGATCTTACTGCCCTTGGTGAGCACCATGCGAGAGCCTAAGGTCGCACCTATGGCCTGACCCAAGAGCATAACGCCGCCCAGCAGCCAGAGCACCTTACCGCCTAAGGCGAAGAAGATGAGTGAGGCAATATTGGTGGAGAAGTTCAGCACCTTGGCGTGGGCTGTCGCCTTTGCCAAGCCATATCCGGCGAGCGACACGAAGGCCAACGCGAAGAAGCTGCCCGTACCTGGACCGAAGAAGCCATCATAGAAACCGACGCCTAAGGCGGCCGTCAGACCAAACAGGGTTGGCGAGAGTACCTGATGCTTGTCCTCTTCGCTGATGGACTTTGAAAACAGGAAATAACAGCCTATCGCTAGGATCAGAAAGGGCAGCAGGAGCTTGAGCACGCTGGTGTCGATAAGCTGCACCGCAACCGTGCCCAGGGCCGCCCCCACAAAGGCGCAGCAGATGGCGAGCTTCATCTTGCTGAGATCGACCATCCCCTTACGCACAAAATAGAAACTGGCGAAGAAACTGCCGCCACAGGCTTGCAGCTTGTTAGTGGCCAGCGCCGCCGTGGGGGGCAGGCCTGCCCACATGAGTGCGGGAATGGTAATAAGGCCACCGCCCCCGGCGATGGCATCGATGAAACCGGCCAGGGCTGCCACCGCAAACAGCATGGCCATCAGTTCATAACTCAGTTCGAGAGACATAAGGACTCATATAAAGCTTGATTAGAATCTGGCGGCTATTAAACGCCCTTTGCATCTATTTGGCAAAGGAGTTATCCTCGCCTTAGCGTGAAATAATCTCACACATAGACAATGAAGCCACTAACACTCCCGCCCCTCAATGCGCTGCGCGCCTTCGAGTCGGCTGCTAGACACCTAAGCTTTACCCGCGCCGGAGAGGAACTCTTTGTCACCCATGGCGCCATCAGTAAACAGATAAAAACATTAGAGTCTTACCTAAATGTCAGCCTGTTTACCCGCCAACATAAACAGCTCAGCCTCACGCCAGAAGGAGAACGTTACCTGCGCCACATCAGCAGCGCACTGCAAAGCATCGGTCAGGCCACAGAGGAGCTAAGGTCACAGCCAGGTATCGCTCAGGCGCTATCGATCAATGTCTTGCCCAGCCTCACCATCAACTGGTTGATCCCTCGGCTGGAGGAGTTTAAGGCCCGCCACCCTCACCTGTATGTGGATCTCTCCATCGGTGACTTTCAGGTGGACTTCAAACGAGATAAGTATGATGTGGCCATTCGCAGTGCCACGGTACGGCCGAGTCATTGCCATGTGCTCAAGCTGATGGATGAAGATCTCTGCCTGGTGTGCGCTCCCCAGCTCGCCGAGCAGATAAAGACGCTCAAAGATATCAACCGACAGACGCTACTGAAACACACTACCCGCCCCGAGCTCTGGCCGCTCTGGGCCGAAAAGGTGGGCCTCAGGCTGACCACAGATAAGATGCTGGGGATGGAGCATTTCTATATGCTGAGTCAGGCGGCGGTCAGCGGCATGGGGCTGGCGTTGATCCCCCGCTTCTTCATCGAAAAGGAGCTGGCCGAGGGCTGCCTAGTGATCCCCTTGGACACCCAGTTTATCAGCCCCTATAGCTACTATGTACTGACTCCTAATGCGGCAAAATCTGAAGGAGCAGAACCTAGGGCCAGTGAGCGACCACTCAAGGCCCAGGCCTTTATCGACTGGCTGCTGGAGATCTTCGCGCCCTATCGCCACGGCGACCAAGAAAGCTCATTCCAGCTAACAACTTCCGACTCGCTAATTTCGACTCGCTAACTCCGGCTAATTCCTTCTAATACCAATCACAGTAAACATGTGATCAGAAATAGCGCAGGAAAAACGCTTGAGAACAAAGCAGGATTTTTAGATAAGTAGTTATTCTACAATTAAAAATACTAATACAGTTATCGAGCGTTTTAACAAGCTAGAATGATCAATTATTTATTACGATTGGTATAAATCGAGCCCTACTCAAGCAGCTCGCTCACATCGAAGGCCTCGAGATAATTGACGCCCTGGCTTACGTCGAACTCGAAATTGAGCACCTTGAGGCAGGTATCGAAGGTCTTCTCGCCAAACCATTGCCTGTCGAAGGCATGCAGCGCCTTGACTATCCCCGCCTGATCACCGTCGCCCTGGAGTTTTACCGGCGTCAGGGTGGCGATGAAGCTTGCCACCAGGCCATAGAGATCCTTCTCCGCTTCCCCTTCGGCGGCCCATAGCTGAGGGTCGGCATAACGGCGGGCGTAATGACTGGTGGCGATATCCAGCCCTATGCCGAAGTTCACCAAGACGGCCTTCTCATCACTACAGATGATATTTTTCGGGCAGATGGCACCGTGATAGATATCCATCTGATGCAGATACTGCAACGCCGACAACAGCTGAGTAAACCAAGTTGCCGGCTGCCCGAGTTGGATCTCGCTGAGTTCGTCCAGCGACACGCCTCGCTCCCAAGCTCGACTGATAAACAGCTCATCGCTCTGGGGCAGCTGACCAAAGTTAAGCACCTTCTCCACATGGGGGTGATAGAGTTTCGACAGGCTGCGATAGAGGCTGCTAAGCATGAGCCAGTCTGTCTCTACCTTGGCATAGATGGAGACGCCACAGGGATAATTCCCCTGAAGGTGACGGGCACGCCAAAACTGGCTGTGCTCGGTAGCGGCAATAAATTGCTCGAGCTGATAGTGATGGTCTATGATGGCGCCGCTGGCGATCTCGATACGCTCAGGCAGCGTGTCACACACGCCGTTATCGATCAGCGCCGCGATATCACAGCGAATCATATCTAAATCTGTGTTGCTGCCACTGGCCGCCATCCTGAACCATTGGTAGATTCTGGGCTGACGCGTCTGCTCCGCCAGGGGCAGAAAGCTGCTCGCGAAGGCGGCAATATCTTCGCTGGTGTTGAGGTTATCCTTGATATCGATAAACTCGACATCCCCCAGATCTGAGACAAACAGGCAGTTGCTCTGCCAGCCACCCACAGTCACCCCACGGCGGTGGATCTGCTGCAGGCCTGACACGGCCCGGCGCAGGATCTCCAGCAGTTGATAGGTGGTCAGCTGTTCATGTTCTAGCACATCCAGCGGCACGCCCCGAGGCATACGGATGGGCAGCACCAGGTGCTCGCCATCCTGAATAAGCGGCGCGCACTGAGGCACACCGCTGCAGCCGGCCAGGGTTTGCAATCGCTTAAATTCGTCTCGCAGGCGCAGCTCATATTGCAGTGACTCATCGCTGTTCTCAAACTGAGTGGGCACTAACACCTTGAGTAACCAGGGGGCGGTCCAGCCACCTGGGTTGTACTCCGCCTGCCACACCTCAAGACCACTCTGGATAAAGAGACACTTGAGCTTAACGAAGTCCTGGATCTTGTTGTTACGCTGCTCCACCAGAGCCACCTGACCTATGGTCTCCAGCACCATCTGCTTCTGTTTGTCGGTCACCTGATGCTTACGCGGCGCAGTGAGTCCCCACTCCTTGGTAAGCGCCGCGACGATCTGACTCGGGGTATAGATACTGAGCGAGCCCTGCTGCTTGGCCAGCTCTATCTCTTCCCCCTTTCGCCCGGTGACAAACACCATCCCCTGGCACCAGGGGGCATAGACGCCCACGGGGATCTTATGTTTGACGTTGCCGGCAAGCACACGGGCCACATAGTTGGCCTTGGCTAAACTGTTGTCCACCTGACGCCCGTCGAGCGACCAGGCATGCATTCCGGCATCTAGGCGCCCTATGTAGCCCTTAACATCGACCACATAGACGCCCCACTCGCCGATCACCAGGGCATCGACCTCCATCGCCTGGCCCGACTTGGTGGGGATCTCCACATTGGTCAGCAGGATGTAATTTTCCGGCAACTCGTCGGCCAACATGGCAAATGCCCAGCGTTCGGCGTCATTGACCGGGGTTCCAAAACTGATCTGCTTCGCCATCTGCTCTCCCTAACTCTGGCTAAATGCTCTTGTCGCTAACATTACCGTAAAAAAAAGCCACTATAAATAGTGGCTTATTAAATTAGTCGCGATTAGTGCTGGCAGTCGTCGCCGCACTCATGGTCATGGTCGGCAAACTCGTCGTCACCTTCCTGGTGCTGCATCACACCCCAGCCATCGGTGGCGCCGCCGAACTCCGCGGCAAACTCGTTAAGCTCGAACTCCTGATCGACGATCGCCTGGTAGTCGGGCACCATATTGATACAGACGATAAGCTCCCACTTGCCAAGCTCGTCGTTGAGGTGTAATTCCATCTCACCTTCGAGCTCAGACTGAGCGAGTTCTTCCACCGCTGATTCGGCGTCACGCTGATCTTCGAAGATCAGGAAAAAATCCACATCCAAGGCCTTGGTTAAGTCGATACCCGCCTCGGCCATGGCCGCTAACATCTTGCCATTATCATCATCTGGAAACTGCATTGTTTGACTCCTTCTGGATCTCTCGGCGACGAATCACTAAGCGACAATTGTCACGCTTTCGCCGTTATAGCTGACCACCTGCCCGGCAATCACCTTCTTACGTTTACGGGTTTCGACCTCACCATCGACGGTCACCAGGCCTTCGCTGATCACCATCTTGGCTTCGCCGCCACCTGAGGTCATGGATTGCACCTTCAATACTTTATAGAGTTCGATATACTCTTCACCCGGCAACAAGGCCAAGGTTTGGAATTCTGTGGTCACACTAACTACCTTTATTTAACTGAGTCGGCGGGAGTATACCACTCTGCCTTACTGCGGGCTATCGGGACGCTCCGAGGCGAGCAACCCATAATAGCGGTCGTCCACCCATGTCTGGTTAAGCCGAAAATTGTGCCTCAAGGTGCCCTCAAGGACAAAGCCACACTTCTCCAGCACCCGCGCCGATGCAAGGTTATTGTCCGTACACAGGGCGATAAACTTATGCACCTTAAACTGCAGACAGGCCCAATCGATCACCGCCTTGAGGCTCTCGGTGGCATAGCCTCGGCCCTGGCCGCTACGGCTGAGCATATAGCCTATCTCGACCTGTCCCAGGCTGGCATCGACACAGTAGAAACCGGTAAAGCCGATAAACTCGCCGCCATCTATGGTTTCGATCGCCAGAGTCAACCAGGCGCCGGACTCGTAATGCCAGGGAGTGAGCCTTTGGTCAAACTTCTCCCGTATGACACCTTCGCTTTGGGGCGCTCTCACATAGCGATTTTGCTGCTCATCCTGATGGACCGACAGAAAATGCGGCCAGTCCTCAGGTATGAGCGAGCGGATCTTCAAGCAATCTGTATATAACTCTAGACTCAAAAGATTAACCGCGGCTGGTCACTTCGAGCAGGTGGTAGCCAAACTGCGTCTTAACCGGCCCCTGTACCTCGTTTAGCGGTGCACTGAATACCACTTCGTCAAACTCACGAACCATCATGCCTGGGCCGAATGAACCCAGATCGCCACCCTGTGCGCCAGACGGACAAGAGGAATGAGCCTTAGCCATCTCACCAAAATCTGCGCCGTCCAGGATCTGCTGTTTGATCTGGGCGCACTCTTCTTCGCTGCTAACCAATAGATGACGTGCTGTTGCTTGTACCATGTGGCACTCCTTTGATTTTCCTAAAAATGAATAAAATAAAACCCAGCAAGTATAAAACATTTGCTGGGTTTAAAAAGGCGTATCGCTCAGATTATGCCTTACCACCCTCTGCTTTTATCCAGCGGTGGATTTTTTGCTCCATGACCGCCATCGGTAGAGAGCCAGAGGTTAAGATCTGATCGTGGAAGCCTTTCAGATCGAACTTGTCGCCCAGAGCCTGCTCGGCTTCTGCGCGAAGCGCCAAGATCTTAAGCTGTCCCACCTTGTAAGAGAGGGCCTGGCCAGGAATCGCCATATAACGCTCTACCTCGGCGATGATATCGGTCTCGGCCATCGGCGAGTTGTCCTTCATATATTGAATCGCCTGTTCGCGGCTCCAACCTTTGGCGTGTAGACCTGTGTCCACCACCAGGCGCATGGCGCGTAGCATCTCGTCAGATAGTTTACCGAAATACTGGTATGGGTCTTCAAACAAGCCCATCTCAATACCCAAGTACTCGGCGTACAGGGCCCAGCCCTCTTCGAAGGCGGTATAGCCGCTAAAGCGTTGGAACTCGGGCACACCAGTCAGCTCCTGCTTGATGGCTATCTGGAAGTGGTGCCCCGGCGCTGCCTCGTGCAGAGATAGCGTCGTCATGCCCCACTTAGGCTGAGCCTTCAGGTTGTAGGTGTTGATGTAGAACACGCCTGGGCGAGAACCATCCACCGCTGGCGACTCATAAGATGCCCCGGCAGCCGACTGCTCACGGAAGCTCTCAACCGGCTTAACCACATAATCGGCCTTAGGCATGACGTTGAAGTAGTTAGGCAATACTGCGTTGATCTTGTCCTTTAACACCATGTAGCCATCAATTAGCCCCTGGCGCTCGCTAAAGAAGTACTGAGGCTCTGAAGAGAGTGACGCAAAGAAAGCCTTAAGGTCGCCCTTAAAGTCCACCTGCTCTCTCACCTTATCCATCTCACTGAGAATACGCGCCACTTCATCTAGGCCAATCTGATGGATCTCGTCGACCGACATAGTGGTCGTGGTATGAGCGTTAGCTAGGTGTTGATACCAAAGTTTACCGTTAGGCAACCCCCACCAACCATCGCTCGCTCTGGCAACCGGCAGATAGGTTTCCTGGAAATATTGCTTCAAATCGGCCAGCGCAGGGATCAGCTCTTTGCTGATTAGCGCGTCATATTGCTCGGTCAGCTTTTGCTTGTCAGCGTCACTAAAGCTCTCTGGCAGGTTGTTGATTGGCGCATAGAAGAGGCTATCTTTGGCCTGCTCAACTAACTGAGCATCCAGCTGAGGAATAATACGCTCAACCAGGACGCGTGGAAGTACTGCCTTGCTGGCAATCCCTTCGTCCATGCGTACCTGAGCGAGCTTAGTCCAGTTGATGAAGCCTGACAGACGCGACAGCCAGTTTTCATAGTCTTTAACCGTCTTGAATGGCTGTGCACTCTCGCCACTGCCCAGCTGCACCATGGTAATCACAGTGCTGTAGAACTGGTTCATCGGAATAAAATAGGATGGGAAGGTCTCAGACACTAGGGCCATGTTTCTATCATAGCTAAACATGTCGTAGCTAAGTTGCAGCGACTCGGGTAAGGCATTGCGATCGATTGCCTTAAGAGCCTTTAGATAACGACTATTAAGCTCGTGACGCGACTTGAGATACTCCTCGGTCAGATCGCCACCAAACTGATCGTTATAGTCATTAACACCAACAAATGTTGCGTACATCGGCTCTAGTTTGAGCATGTCGTTGAAATACCGATCCACTAAGGCAAGGTATTCCTGCTCGGCGCTTTGTATCTGAGGTGCCACCGCCTGTTCTGGCGCTTGCCCATTGTTCTTGGCCTGGCTTGCACTGGTTTCCTTTTCTGAGCAGCCCACCATGGCCACCAAAGCTGATATCGTCAATGCGAGAAGCGTTTTATTCATTCGAGTTATGTCCTTCATATTCTGTGCAAGTGATTGTTGTTCTCTATACTTACCTTAGGTATATCTGAGGAGCGAGCTAATGATTTACTCATTTAGTAATTCTGGATTCAGAGATCCCGAAACTGGCGTTTACAACCAAACCTATTTTATGGAGGTATTTAACCGTGAGTGGCACCGCCATATACGTGAACGCCAGTCGCTGGCCTTATTGTATCTTTGCCCACACATTCATGAAACAGTAAAGCAACCTCATTTACTGGAATTATTCATGAAACAGGTTCAAGAAGCGATATTAAGGACAACGGATCTAGTAGCCAGGCTAAATCAAGATAACTTTGCCTTAGGGCTGTTTAACATAGATAGAGAAGGGACAGAGATCGTTATCGCCCGCATAGAACAGAAAATAACGGAGTTTAATCAGGACTACCAACGCAAACATACGGCCCGTATTGACTATGAACTCGCCGGCTGTCTCTGCCAACCCGAGAGTGGCCTAAACATAGAAAACCTATTTGAAGATGTACGCACCCTCACCCACACCCTTGAGGGACAGAAGAACAATCACACGGCTATTCATTGTCTGAACTAAACGCTTATCTGTCGGCATAAAAAAAGCCCCTTGCGGGGCTTTTTATGTTCAAGTTTAAAGGTCTACGTTATAAATACGTGCCTTTTCCTTGATATAGGCAAGATAACTGTTAGCGGTACGCTTAGTCTTCTCATCCTTAGCAGCTTTCAAACAAGCATTATATGCCGCCTTATACTGCTTTGTACCCAGATAAGCCAAGGTTAGCTCAAACTCAACTTCACCTGCACTCACACCACCAGCAGCCAATGCTTTTTTCAGCACAGGGATTGCCTCTTTGTGTTGCTCACGCAGCGTCAGTAGACGAGCTTGCTTAAGGTAAAGCTTACCATCATTATTGACGGCAGCAGCCTTGCCATAATATTCCGCCGCTTCCTTTAGCTCTTTAGCATTGTGATAGAAGCCACCCAGAATAGAGAATGTCTTCTCATCTTCTTTAATTAGGCCACTCTTCATATGCTTTTCATAGATTTTAGCAGCGCGGTATGGAGAACCGTTTTGCGCCAGCAGTTGGGACAGACGAGTGATATTACCCGCAGTCTCTAAAAATCCATTCTTATAAGCTAAGTCGTAGGTTGCTAATGACTTATCATAGCTTTCAGTCATCAAATAAAACTGCGCTAACTGTACCCATAGACGGCCATCTTCTTGGAAAAGAGGCACCATAGTCTCTAGGACTTTAATCGCATTTTTATAATCTTTCTTGTTGAAGTAAGCAGTCAGCTTCATCTGGTACAAGCCTTTATCTGGCTTAGTACTGATAGCTAGCCCTTTATCGACAACGCTAAGCACCTTATCCCACTCTTTAAGCTCTGAATAAGCAATACCTATACGACGATACACTTGCGGATCTTCTTTACAGGTAAACTTCATCCACTCGTAGTAGTAAGGAATAGACTCTTTAAACTTCTTTTCCTGAATCAACAGGTCGGCGTATAGACGTAGGGTTGCACCATGGTCTGTACCACCAAGAATATCAGCGTCAACGGCTTGCTTCAGGTACTTGATCGCTGTGCCCATCTGATTTTTTTCGGCATAAAAGTTACCCAACATACGGGCAATATAGGCCTTATCAAAAGCATCACGTGGGCTAGCTTCAAGCAGTACAGCAATTGCCTCGTCGATATTGCCTTCTTGATAAGCTTCGAAAGACTTTTGCACTTTCTTTGCCGAGCTTTGGCCTACAGCCTTTGACTGGCGCTTTTCAATAGGGCATTTTTCAGCTGCGCTTGCTGCTGGTACAACGACTAGGCTACCACCAATGGCAAGCAATAGTGCGGCTGCAAGTGTATTAACCTTTTGCATCTCTATTTGCCTCCATCAAGTTTAAAGTCTAGTTGTACAGTCATACCAGGTTGCTTAAGGGCTTTACCGTCAACAATCTTTGGCTTGTACTTCCACTTCTTCAGTGCGCGCCTAGCCTCTTTATCAAAGATACGCTTAGGTTCGGCATTGATCACCTGCACATCTTCAACACCACCTAGTTCGTTGATGGTAAAGCTAAGCTGTACCCAGCCTTCCTTTCCGTCACGTGCTGCAGCAATCGGGTACTGTGGCTCGATTCGAACGATAGGTGTGGCATCACCGTCACGAGTCATCATATTACCCAGCTTAAAGCCGGTAGATGCTGCACCTGCTACGACACCCGTCATGTTGAAAGACATATTTGTATCTATGTCAGATGAGCTATCAGGCGGCGGCGTATCTGGTAAAGGTGGCTGCTCAGGCGGTGTAGGCGGCTTAGGTTTTACCCTAGGCTTGTCCTGCACTTTCGTATCCTGTTTATCCATACTGATCTCAATTACCGGAGAATCAGTAGCAGTGTCGGCGCGTTTCGCGCCGCCACCGACCAAGAAGGCCATGAAAACAAACAGGGCGAAAGTAACAGCACCACCAACTAATAATGATACTATTCCTCTCAGCATATTAGTCTTTCCCCGCTGATACCGAAATCTTGCTGATTCCAGCTTTCTTCACATTGTCCATAACCTTAACAACAATGCCATGTTCAGCTTCTTTATCTGCTTCGATCAATACAGCCGCTTCTGGTGATTCAGCCAACATACGTTCAACGTTTGCTGTTACACGCTCGATGTCGACCTGACGGTTTTCCATCTTAATCACGCCTGTCTTGCTTACACCGATAAAGATGTTTGCCGACTTCTGAGTTGTCGCTTGAGAAGCCTCTGGCTTGTTGTAGTCAAGACCAGATGGCTTAATGAACGACGTTGTTACGATAAAGAAGATCAACATGATAAACACGATGTCGAGCATCGGTGTCATATCAATTTGCGCTTCTTCTTCTATACTTGAATGCTTTTTACGTGCCATGTTCAATCTCTCTCTAGTGGTGTGGCAGGCTATCTTTTAGCTTTTCCATACTGATTTTCATCTTGGCGTCTAGGCGAGTACTAAAGAATACTCCCGATAACGCTGCGACCATTCCCGCCATTGTCGGCATGGTTGCCATTGAAATACCAGCTGCCATCATACGAGCATTACTCGTCCCATGAACTGCCATCACATCGAATACCTGTATCATACCGGTTACGGTACCTAGTAGACCGATCATTGGACAGATGGCTACTAAGGTTTTGATAATCAGCATACGAGCATTCATATCTTGTTTCGCTTGGGATACCCAAGCTTCACGGATACGGTGTGCATGCCAAGAGGTTGAATCCTCTCGCTTGTCCCATGCGGTGATAATGTTCTTGTGCTCTTTTGGCGCAATCAGATTGAGATACCAATAGCGCTCAAGCATTAACACCCACATGAGGAATAGCACTGCCGCAACCAACCAGAGGACGTCACCTCCGGAGGCCATGAAGCCCCTGACGGAATCCCAGATGTCCATCAGGTATAGCATCATTAGGCGTTCCTCTTCTCAGCGTGCTCGGCAACGATACCTGCACTTTGCTCTTCAAGTACTTGAACAACTGACTTGCTACGTGCAATCACGATAGCGTGCATTAGCATTAGCGGAAGCGCAGCAACCAGACCTTGTACGGTTGTCATCAGTGCCATAGAGATACCACCAGCCATTAGCTTAGGATCACCAGTACCGAATAGCTGGATGCTCTGGAAGGTTGCAATCATACCTGTTACGGTACCAAGTAGACCCATCATAGGGGCGATAGCCGCTAGAACCTTGATGATAGAGATGCGAGTTTCAAGTGCTGGAGTTTCTTTCAGAATCGCTTCGTCAAGTTTCAGCTCTAGGGTTTCAACGTCAACATCTTTGTTGTCATGGTATGCCTTAAGTACGCGTCCAAGTGGGTTGTTACCTGGGTTTTCGATGTCCTTACGTTGTGCGTTAACTTTCGCACCAACAACGTATAGAGTAACCAGACGCTCGATAGAGATCAGGGCACCAAGAACAAGCAGACCGATAATGATGTAACCGATAGTACCACCGGCTTCGATACGCTCTTCGATAGTTGCCTTCTGAGTGAACACGTTTAGTAGAACACCACGAGCAGGGTCAACGAACAGCTTATGAACACCAGAGGTTTGGCCTTCGAAACCCTTAACACTCGCTACCTGTTCACTACCTGGCTGCTGTGAAAGTTGTTGGATAAGGCCTAGGTCGGCGTTGTAAACAACATACTGACCGTCGGCTAGAAGGTTGTAGGCACCAACACGAGTTACTTTAGTATTGTGAACATTACCATCAATACCGGTTACGGCACCGTCAAAAGTAACCACTTTAGCAGACTCAGCCATTTCGAATAGCTGCTCTTCCCAGAACTTTTCTAGCTCTTCGATCTTTGGCAGTTCTTTACGAGCACCTAGCTCGGCGATGAAAGCATCACGACCTGGATACTGCGCACTGACGTTTGAAGAAACAAGCTTACCAGCGAAATCACCGGCTTCACCCTTTACAACACCGAACATCTCACCCAAGTCACCTTGAGCAATCTTACGGTCTTCTTCTAACTGAGCGATTTTACGCTCGTTATCGGCAAATGCTTGAGAAAGATCTTTACCGCGCTGTTCTTCAGCAGCTAGAGCCGCTTTTTCACGCTTTAGCAGTGCAGCTTTATCGCCACGCTCAGCTTGGAACTCTGCTTCACGCTTCTTGTTTACTTTAGCAGCGTTAGCGCGATCGGTTTGAACTTGCTTTAGTAGCTGGTCGATGTTCTTAGGCGCATCAGCAGCGCTCACCATGCCAGCAGTTAAAGATAGACTTGCAGCAACGATTGCTGTAGAGATTAACTTTTTCATTATTGTGCAGCCTCCGCAGCTGGGATTGGTAACGCGAACATATCTGGAGCACCCTGGCCACGAGCCTGGCGAATTGCTTTAGTAATGTTACGCAGGTAGCTATCTTCTAGCTTATCCCATGCTTTTGTCTCAGGATTGAACATCCACGCAGACTTTTGATCTAGGCTTTGCGCATAATAAGCAACGCGACCGAAGTTGATGAAATCAACTAGGATCTCTTTGCCATCAAGTTGCAGCTTACCAGTTTCAACATTCAGCTTAGAACCGTATTCACGCTCGATGTTATAAGCATCTAGGATCAAACGATATTTTTCAGCCAATGTTACGTTAGCTGTATCTAGGGTCTCACGAAGACGCTTGATACGAGCTTCACGAGCTTCTTTGTTGAATGGTAGATCCAGAGCAATAAACTGCTCTAGTGCATCAACCATCTTGAACATTAGTGGTACAACACCCTGACGTAGCTTATCAACACCGTTGATATCTTCTTGAATAAGCTTCATGGTGGCTTCTTGGTCAGCGACCAGGCCAGCTACATAATCGTTGTATGACTTAGTTGACTCACGAGTATCTGCAACTTGGCCATATTCAAACGCCATGTCTTGCGCTTGATCGTAATACTTATCAACTTTCTTTTGAGATGCGGCTGCATCTGCATGAATTTTCGAATCCGCCTTCTGAACATCAGAAAGTGGATCGGCAACCACTAAGTTACTGCCTGCTAAGGCCAGCGCGCCAATGAGCGCTGTAGCGATTTTAGTTCTATTGCTTACCTTGGACATAGTTCCCAACCAATTTGAAGTGAAAAATAAAAGGTTTAACTTATCGGCAACACGGGGTTTCTGCTTATTTTTGCACGAATTCCGCCACCATAAGTGTGCATTTCTCTTGTGATTGTTAGTTATTATCTTCCCTTTTCTACACCCTTCAAAGGTGTAGACCCGCAGGCATCATTTCACAAAATGTTGACCTGTGTCAACATTTGGAAACGGCTAAAACTAGTAGAAAAAGCTCTTAGACAGCGAAAAAACTACAAGAGGTGTTTTTTCAAACAAGTTAATAATTACAAATTAAGCAAATTCTCTTAAGTTCAAACGAGACAAGTCGCCTAAATACATGAATTTACAACGCTATTTGAATTAACAATAAACAAAAAACTTATTAACAACTTGATAACCGGCGACGATAAAGAAATGCATTCGTATAAACTTTTGCGGTCCAAACGTTAATCCACGGCAATCTTGCAAACCTGTTCCCCAAATATCATCGACTTGAACCTCTCGCTTGTTAAACAGTTTTATTTATCATTATCTTCCACCCTAAAATCTGCTCCTCATCGCTTACTATTTGGCTAAGAGAGAAAAGCGCTCCGCCGTTTTCGATAAGCTCGGCCAACAGAGAAGACAGGGCGACTTCATCAAGCGATGCGGCAACCAATTCCGACAACCTCTCTTTTAACGTAGTAATTTGAGTCCTTGCAAAATTCAGGTATGCCATCTTTTTTTCCAAAGACCAAAATAATCCCTGCTGAAAAATTGTCGCCACGTAGCCTAGCAGCTCACTATCCTTTAACGCCTCTTCATCAAACTCAGCAAGAGCGGAAATATATTGATTTAACGCATGCCTTAAACGCTCACACTCAGGATTTTGCTTAACTTTTTTCAAATCCTCGCCATTGGCTAAATTTCCCATTTGCAAGACTAGCGCCTCCATAGTGGCAAAAAGAGCCTTAATTTCATCCCGGCAGATCAAGGTTAAAATTTGCTTATTGCGCCTGATAACTAAAGAGCCACTATGGTGTGTAACCAGACTTAACGTGCCGCCGGGCTTCAAAACACGAAGAGCTTCCGGTATAGAAATTGTTAAATCCGAATATTCCAAACCGAATTGCGAAATAACTTTATCAAAAAGATTATCGGCGTAGGGCAAAGAGGCACAATCGATATGAGAGACCAGAGAAACTTCGATATTACTATTTAGTTCTACCTTGGCTAACTCGGTATTAATTTGAGCCAGATCAACACCTATCACCTCGCCGGTCTTCTGTGATCCAGTAAAGAACTGATTTAACAGAAGCGGAAGGGCACCATTCCCCGTAGCCAGATCCAATACTTTGAACCCGTCGGGCAACCCCTTAAAATCTTGATGCCATACTGTCTCTAGCACACCTGAGTAGTTTCCGCTAAAACTATCACCAAAAGATGTTAGATGGCCCTGTTGCCAATATTCACTCCAATGACAATTACTCTCATGCTCTACCATAATACCCCTTATAATGTAAGTTCAATACTCAATAATCTACGAAAAATACAAGCAACGACTTTTCACTCAATCTAACATCAGCCTGCATTATTAAAAATAAAAATAGGCAGTAAAAATCCACCTGCATAGCAGGTGGATTTGCTTTTGAGGCACCCGATAAGGGTTCCTTTGTATCGATAAAGATTTTAGTGTGATCTATGGCCTACTCTCGTTGTCAGCAACATTATTCTAGTTTTTACTCTTCCTAATTCATTCCATCAATGGCCATACCTAAACCAGCAGAATCACATCACCATTCAACTACATAATAACAAAGGTGTTTTGAGTAAGCAGAGAAAGATTGAAAATACGAGAGAGACGGTCCAAGAGAAAATACGGGCATGACCCAGACGGAACGATAACCACCTCCATAGGAGGTGGTTATCGTTTTGCCAAAAAAAACCCCACTTCTCAGTGGGGTTTCATCAACATATCTACGTTAAAGGTAACTATTAGAAGTTCCACTCACCGCCGAATGTGTAAGTACGTCCAATATGACCTGCACTGTATAATGCATCATAACCATTGCCATATTCGCCGTTTGAATTCAGGACAGGATCTTCATCGGTCAAGTTACGAACACCTACAGTATACTTACCCCAAATACCACCATCGTAGGTATAAGTGACGTTGTGTACAAGGAAGCTATCGTTCTTGCCGTTAGTTACCAGAGCTCCGGTCAGATTACCATTTGAATCAGCTGCAGGAGTCTCGTATCCACCCGTTGATGGTACATAGTCCATGTTCCAAGAGACAGAGTGATCCTGATATGACCAGCTAGTTGTGAACTGAGTTCTGTATTCAGGCTGTAACTCGAATCCACTTTGATCTTGCACTGGACCACCTACATACGAATCTTGATTATATTCGAAAAAGTAGTTAGTAGAAGAATTAAAGCGGAAATCACCGACACCTGTTTCAACAAGATATGCAATGTTGAAATTAGTTCCTGTAACCTCTAAACCTGGGCCATTAACTGTCGAGGTTTTGAAAATTGGCTGACTTGGTCCATCTGTAACGCGGTCAACGGTGATCTTATCAGGGTCAGGGTTAGCCGTTCCTAATAGTTCCATCATGATGATATCTTGAATCGGCACAAATCTAATGGCGTTATCAATTTCTAGGTTATAGAAATCTGCCGTTACACTTAAACCTTCAACACCACTCCAGACTACACCAAAGTTAATAGTTTTAGATGTTTCAGCATCTAACGTACCATTTGCTTGACGTGTTGTATCATATTGCTGCTCATCACAATCACCATCTGCAATACCTTGCGAACGACAATATACATAATCTGTCGCAAAATCAGCGGCGAAACTATCTGCTTGCGAAAGTGTAGCAAGAGATGGGGCACGGAAACCTTCACCATATGAAGCACGAAGCATTAGGGTATCCGTTGGACGATAAGTCAATGACGCTTTTGGTGAAAGTTTGCTACCAAAGTCAGAGTAATCATCATAACGAGCCGCAATGCTAAGCTCTAAGCCTTCAGCAATTGGGAAGTTACCTTCATAGAAAACAGCCCAAATATCACGGTCACGTCCTGAACTGTTACCAGCAGAACCACCAATCAAACCAGCCTCAGACTGTGCATCGACAGTAGATGAATACTGAATATTAGTACCTTCGGCACCAATATAATGGCCAATAGCGCCACCAGGTAACTCACCCATCTCAACACTTAAACCTACAAAATACTGATCAAGCTTATATTTGTCTTGCTGCAAAGTTGTTGCTCTGGCGTTATTAACACCTTGCTCAGTTCCCAATGAAATACCATTAATTTCATTGTATGCAAGACCTGAGTAGCTTAAGTAGAACTCACCAACTGAATTATTGTCTGTATTACTGTGATGATAGAAAGTTTCCCAAGTAGCAGTCTCGCCAAAATCACCTTCTAACCCAACCATGTAATCTTGGGTCGTATCGGTAACTTTGCCATCTCGGTTACCAATTTGATACCAACGGAAACGACCGTTAGTAGCTTCATCATATGGATTATGTTCTGAGTTAGGAGCAATATTACTCCAACCAGCCGCTGGCGGAGCGTAACGTCCGAAAGACTTATTTACAGTAATCATCGCACGAGACTTGAAGCGAACATCATCCGTAATTTCATAATTACCGTTCACGAAAATTGACTGGCGATCTGTAGATGCTTGGTTAGCAGAAACCCCTGCATAAGCAAAACCACAGTATTGGTTTGCACCGCTTTCCATCACACCTACAAACCCATCAACAGTTGCAGCAAGTTCGGCACACTTAGGTGACGCTTCCCAAAGTCCAGTAGTTGGATTTTTGATACTTGCGCCGTATGTACTAACACCAGTTGAACCCGATAAATTCAAGATGCCGTTACCATCAGTATCTTCGATAAACGGTGCCGTATATGGACGGTCGCGATCAAATACCGGCTCTTGAACTTGCTTTTCAAATGAGAAGGTTAGGTTACCTTTATCACTACTGATACCCGTTGTGATAGAGAAGTCATGTCCTTCACCACCTTTATCATCTGGACGAGCCACTCTACCGGTAATGTTTAAACCTTCATAGTTTTTCTTAGTGATGATATTTACAACACCAGCAATAGCATCCGAACCATAAACAGCAGAACCACCGTCTTTAAGAATTTCGATACGTTCTACTACTGACATTGGAATTTGGTTAATGTTGATTGCGCTACCACCTAGTGTCGGCGATGCTGCGAGTCTAACACCATCCATAAGAACCAAAGTTCTTGATGATCCCACGCCCAACAAGTTTACGCTGGCTTGAGACTGGGCACTTGAACCAGAAGACGGTACGATAGAACCAAAACTGTTAAATGTTGATGAACGTAATGCGTCGGCAACACTATATCTGTCTAGGTCCTTAAAGTCCTCACCACTGATAACTTCTACGGGCGATGCCCCTTCGATATCTACACGACGAATACGTGAGCCTGTAACTTCGATACGTTCAACTTTATCTGCAGATTCCACCTCTGCGGCTAAGGCTGCTGGTGCAACGAACACAGCTGCAGCTGCAGCTGCAGCACCACTAACTAGTGCTAAACGCACAGAATTAGCTAAAAAGCTGTTCTTATACATGTTGTTTCTCCCTGGACTTTATTTTTTATTCTTTTGTGAAGGCAGACACAAATAAACAAAAATTGTTTCACTTGTGTGCATTCGCCAACAGATAAAACCACATATGAAACATTTAATCAACAAAGGCATCAGTATTTTCACAGATTTAATTGATAACCGCTCATTTTGTAGACGCATATCACGGTAAGACCTGAATTTGTTATCTTAAGCACCCTTAGTTTCTTAAGCGTGCCTCAGCAGTTCTAGCTACAAACCTGACAAGCTTTCTGAGAAAAAAAACTAATAGAAAGAGGGGGTTGCGATTTTTTAGCCACACCAGCTTGCGTGAGAAAATACTAAATTAGACAAGGCTGAAGCAGAGCTTTTATGAGAAAATGACAAAGACGTTCAGAATGAAAAAGGCAAGAAAGTCTTAACAATTATGAGCCCCTCCAAGTTAACTTACCTAGAGTCACTACATTCCCTGTAAATAATTGATTACAAAACAACCAGCTTTCACAGTTGAAATTACTTAATCACGGATGAGTAACACGGCTCACCGCCAAATAGTTATTTCTTCAAAAAACGACTTCATAAGTAGATTAGAATATTAGGACGTCCCATCAAATGATTTAGGAAGAAAAAAGGCGCCCATTGGGCGCCTTTGATATGCAATTCACTTGGCACATAACAATGTGCTTATCTTATAAAGTATAGCGAATACCGATTGCTACACCGTCTTCTTCAAACTTTGCCTGAGCCTCTGCATCCGCACCTTCAAACTCACTAAAGTCTTTTCGGCCTTCGACATATAGGACAGTGTTGACATCCCATACATAATGCAGACCGACCACAACGAACTGACGCTTGAACGATGAATTAGGATCGACATTGTTTGGCTGGATCACATAATCTTTACCCGCATCCAACACGTTGTAAGACACAAAGGACCGGAAACCATTCTCAAACTTGTAAGAGAACAGGGTCTCTACGCCGTATGAGTCTTTAATCAAACGACCCAGGTTATCGGTATCGTGGTTCTCGTTTTTGTTGAAGTTAGCGGCGCCATAGAAGCCATCGGCATCCCAGTTACCCCAGGTCGCACCGACACCGTAAATAACATCGACAGCAGTGATCTGCTCAGAGGTCTTTCTGAATGTCACATCAAACTCGCCGCGGTTAATACCGGCAGAGAAAGAAAGCTTGTCGTTAACCTGATAGGTCGCCGATGCACCATATGTATAGTCGTACTTAACTTCTTCTGAATCTAAGACAGGATCTTGGCTATCCCAACGCTCTTTGCAATCAGTTGGAAGATCGGGGTCAGCTTCACAGTATAGAAAGTGTCATGTTTTAACTGTGCCTGTACGGCGAAACTCAGATCACCGATACTGTTACGGTACTGAACGATCTTGTCACCACGACCCACACCGTTTACTGCACCATCAGCCTTATTATAGGTATATACACCAGCAGCGTTACCGTCCCATACGAAACCGTAGTTAGTGTTGTAAACCACATCATACCAAGCACCCCACTGCTTACCTATGGTCAAACTACCATAGAGATCGTGGGCGATACCGACATAACCGAGACGGTTGTTAAGAAAGTCACCACTCTTAGATTCGAAGTTACTCTCACTGCTGTATACGATTTCGCTGTTACCGAAAGGGTTAATCCCCCACTCTAGCTTAGTGAAGGCCTTCCAGCCGTCGCTCATCTCGCGAGTGAAACCAAAATTGATCCGTGACGCTCCGTTAACCACTTCAGTTGAACCTTGAGTGTTAATAACACGGGCATCAATAAAACCACCAATTTCTACCGCATTTTTATCGTCTTTATAGATCTCGATAGCGGATGCAGCGGGGACAAAAATGACAGCCGCTAACGCTGTTGCTATTACACTCTTCTTCATCTGTTAGTCTAACCTTTTGTTATGTTCAGTTTGCTTTATCTTATTGTGCGACATTCCGTTGTTTTATTTCGTTCCAATTTCAGCTAAAGACTAGCAAAAGATTAGCATTCCCTCAAAGACGAATATCACAATAACGGCGCTATTTTTCACCAAGTTAACTAAAGAAATCCAGAAAACTCAGACTTTACACCAAGTGTTAACAATTCATCGCTATCTCAACAACCAGAAAACAACTAAATTAACGACATTTGCTTCGCCACAAGATTATTGAAACTAGTGTTTAAAATTGAAAGTATGGGATCAGAAATGGGTGCTATCTGTTTGTCCAGATAATATTGATAATCGATATTTCCGAGTAGATGCTGCACTGGTTCCGCACCATTTTGCGTCATCAGGTAACTTATTCTTTCACCTCGCTTGCCATGGCTATCATCGCCACTTCGCTGACACCATAGGGTCGCCGCCTTCACATGGGGTGATGACTTGGCGGTATAGTCTTCGATGTTGCGCCTGAGGCGTTTGGAAAAAACGAGTTTGTCGTCAAGCTTTCCCTGCTGCAGCGCATCCACAACCTGCTTCAAATAACCGAGCACATCCTGCTTAGCGAACAGGCGATAATAGAGCTCGGCTTGTACTTCCCGCGCCAAGGGGCTCCAGTCACTCCTCACCTGCTCCATCCCCTTGAACACCAGCTTGAGGCTTTGGTCTTCCTGACGATAGGCGCCCACATAACGCTTCTTAGAGCCCTCGGTCGAGCCACGCAGTGTCGGCATGAAAAACTGCTCAAAATGCCGCTCATATTCAAGTTCGAGATAACAATCTAACTGGAACTCCTGCTTGAGCTTAAGTCGCCATTTCTCGTTGATTGATGCCACCAGCTCCCTGGCAAAGGTATCGATATCGCCTACGCTCTCGGGCGAGGAGATATGCACGAAGGTAGAGTCGGTATCACCATAGATCACGGTCAAGCCTTGCGCCTCAATCCATTGCTTGGTCTGCTTCATGATCTCATGCCCCCTAAGGGTAATTGAGCTTGCCAGGCGCGCATCATGGAATACGCAGCCACGAGATCCCAGCACGCCGTAGAGGGAGTTCATAATAATCTTTATCGCCTGAGACAGGGGGGCATTGGCTTCGCGCTTGGCTTCTTCCCGCTTGGCAGACAGGCTGGCGATAAGTTGAGGCAGAATAGGAGAATTGCGACTAAACTGGGCGCCCAAAAAGCCAGGCACGGTATCATTGCCTTCATTTGCTCCCTTTACCCCGGCATTAGCCTCTGCTTTTAATCCTTCCACCAACCCCTTTGGGTCAATCAAAAACGTCCTGATGATCGAGGGATAAAGGCTCTTAAAATCGAGCACCAATATATGTTGATAGAGACCGGGTTTGGAATCCATCACATAGCCGCCGGGACTCTCTATGCCATCGCTGACCGGCACGCTAGGCGCCACATAGCCGGCGCGGTGCAGATGGGGCAGATAAAGATTATTAAACGCCGCCACCGAGGCGCCGACACGACCTAGCTCTAAGCCGGTTAGACGCGAGCGCTCCATCACAAAGGCCAGCAGATCGGTTTTGGCAAAGATCTCCCAAACCAGACGACAGTCGGTAATATTGTAATGAGCCAGCGCCGCCTTATCTTGACGAAACAGCATTGCTATCTCTTCCGCCCTATGGCTGACATCATGAATCGCCTTGCCTTCACCAAGCAGTTCCCTGGCGACAGACTCCAGGCTAAAACTCTCAAACTGATAGAAAGCCGCCTTTAACCAATCTATGCCATCGAGCACCACGCGCCCAGGCAGGATTAAGGTCTCCGGCCGATACTTGTTATCGATACGCCACGAAAGCTGCGTACCCTTCCTGCCCAGCGTTAGCGGAATATTGAGCGCCTTGGCCCTGCGATACAAAAGTGCCAGGTCAAAGGTGACTACGGCCCAACCTATGATGATGTCGGGATCATGCAGCCTGAACCAGGCCACCAAGGCCTTAATAAGCGCCGCCTCATCTACCACAAGCTGAAGATAGTCTGGCGGCGACTCACACGCCTCCCCCACCATGATCACCTGTTTGTAGGGCTCGCCGCTGGCCGATTGTCCATACAGACCCACGCTAAAAAGCTCGCCATCCATCGCACACTCGAAATCGAGCGAAACCACCGACAGCTTAACCGCTAAATCGCTGCGTCTGGCCCGCTCGGCGATTAACGTGGGGATCGTCTGCGGTTCACTCTGACAAGGACTATGGGAACTATTCTGCCAGCGGCCGATAAACTCGACGTCTAGTGCGATGTAGCGCTCGATAAGATAGCGTTGCTCGGCCCTGAGCTCAGACTCATACAGGGCGATCCCCTTGTCAGTAGCCACACGGCTTAGGTGCCTAAAACTTTGATTATTAGCAAAATAGAGCGCGCTGACCGGCTCGTCGTCGAAGGTGGTTAAATTAAGCGCCTCGCTGCGTAAGCCACTCTCTTGATTGCCATCGAGCAAGCGCAACTCATCCTGAGTCCGGCAAAAGCAGATCCGCTCGCCGTGAGGCACAATCACCCGCAGCGGCCCGTCGGCCGTACAGAGGTAATAATGTAATTCGCTGCCTAGGTGGTGACGGGTTAAGATCCGTCCCTTTACACTGAAAACAGGGGTGTTCAAATCATGCAAGCTTTGCTGTTTTCCAATTTAATTCAACACATTAGGATTGTTGACGACAAATAAGTCGTGAATTCCTCACATCAACTCTTCTTAGGCTATGTAATCACTGTTATTATGTACAGCATTATTTGCCAGACATAAGCCTTCATGTTATCTGCCGACGTTAAAACCCAGATCCGCACGATTTACAAAGATATTGCCGCCGCCCTGCCTAACTTCAGATCGCGTCGGGAACAAAATTATATCGTCGCAGAGATCTCCAAGACACTTGCGGGTGAATATGACAAGCACAGGCGTATCATAGTGGTCGAGGCTGGCACTGGCATAGGTAAGTCGCTGGCTTATATCTTAGGTGCGATTCCACTGGCATTGGCCAGCAAGAAAAAGGTCTGTATCGCCACGGCAACGGTTGCCCTGCAGGAGCAGCTGCTCAATAAGGACCTGCCCTTCTTCTCCAATCAATCTGGGCTTAACTTCACCTTCGGTTTGGTAAAAGGGCGTCAGCGCTATGTCTGCCTCTCCAAGCTGGAGATGCTGATCGGTGGCGATGACGGCACACAGATGGCCATGTGGCAGACCAAACCCGACCATAGCCAGGTCGAGCTACTGCAAAAACTGCTCAAAGATTTTCATGAGGGTCGCTGGAACGGCGAGCGCGATACCCTCTCTCAGCCGCTACCGGATCATCTGTGGCAGCAGATCGCCTGCGATAAACACAGCTGTCATCGACAACTCGCCAGCCACAGACACTGCCCTTTCCATAAGGCCCGAGAAGATGTCGACACCTGGGATGTGCTGATCGCCAACCATAGCCTGCTATTTGCCGATCTTGAGCTGGGCGGCGGTGTGATTCTGCCCGACCCGGAAGAGCTCTATTATGTGATCGACGAGGCCCATCACCTGCCGTTGGTGGCTAGAGACTTCTCGAGCGCCCAGGCCACTCTGAGGGGCGCCATTGACTGGCTGGAAAAGGTCGGCAAGACCAGCGCCAAACTGCAAAATCAACTCAAGAGCAACCACATTATTGCCCCCGCTCAGGCCATGTTGGATCACATCAACGATCTCACCAGCCTACTCACCAGCGTCGCGCAATATTGCGATGGCCAGGCGGCAAAATTTGATAACCCTGAGCGGCGCATCCGTTTCGAGCACGGCAAGCTGCCAGCAGCGCTCACCATGCTGGCCGAAAACCTGGCTACCGCATCCAGCAGCGCGCTCAAGCAATTTAACAAGATGCTGGCCCTGCTCAACGAGGCGATTAAGGATGGCGAGCTGCCTAAGCACCAGTCAGAACAGCTACTAAGTGAGACAGGCTTCATGTTGCAGCGCCTTGAGAACCTGCAGAAGCTGTGGAAGATGATGGCCAAAGAAGACAGCGCCAAGGGCGCCCCCATGGCCCGCTGGGTAGAGCATCTTGTGGGCAAGCAGAGCGACTATCTGTTTAATGTCTCTCCCATCGAAGTGGGTTATATGCTCGAAACCCTGCTGTGGGAGAAGGCCGCCGGCGTGGTGCTCTGTAGCGCCACCCTAAGGGCACTCAACAATTTCAATCACTTTACCCATCAGGTGGGGCTCTCCATCAATGATGGCAGTCGCTATCTTGCCATGGACAGTCCGTTCGACTTCCAGCAGAACGCCACCCTCTATCTACCCAAGATGCGCACCGAACCCACGGACGATCGCTATACCGACGAGCTGGCGGAGCAGATCCTTACCCTTATTGATGGTGAGATGGCCACCCTGGTGCTGTTCGCCTCCTACTGGCAGATGGAGAAGGTGGCCGATCTGGTCCGAAGCAAGATTAAGTCGCCGCTGCTTATCCAGGGGGAGGCGTCCCGTCAACAGCTGCTACAAGATCACAAGACGCGCTGTGACAATGGCGAGGTCAGCATCATCTTTGGCACCGGCAGTTTCTCCGAGGGTCTCGACCTTCCCGGTGACTACCTGACCAACCTTATCATCACTAAACTGCCCTTTGCCGTCCCCACCTCACCGGTGGAACAGGCGCACGCGGAATACATTAAGGCAAAAGGGGGAAATCCCTTCTTACAGCTGACTATCCCCGATGCTTCACGTAAATTAATCCAAAGTTGTGGTAGATTACTGCGTAAAGAAGAGGATTATGGCAGGATCACCATATTGGATCGCCGCTTAGTGACCAAACGCTACGGCAAGTCTCTACTGGATGCCCTGCCTCCCTTTCGACAAGTCATTGAATAGGAATACCATTGGATCTATTACTCGACCCAGGTAGCTGGGCGATTCTTGCTGCGACCGGCTTTATCGCAGGTTTTATCGATGCCGTCGCCGGTGGCGGTGGCCTACTGTCGATCCCGGCCCTGCTCACCATAGGCATTCCCCCACACACGGCGCTGGGCACCAATAAGCTGGCCGCCAGCTTTGGTTCCTCCATGGCGGCCTTTACCTATTATCGTAAGCAGTTTTTTACCCCCAAGTTTTGGTATCACGCCTCTATTGCCACCTTTATCGGCGCCGTAATAGGCACCTTTGTGGTTTACCTGATCGACAATCAGTGGCTGGAAAAGTGGCTACCGCTGTTTATCATCGCCGTGGCCGTATATACCTTACTTAAACCTAACGCCATGGGCTGCCCCAGCTATGAGCCGCCGGTAAAAGCACCCTCCAAATTTAAGCAGTGGCGTCAAGGGCTACCACTTGGTTTCTACGATGGATTCGCAGGCCCGGCTACCGGCGCCTTCTGGACCATTAGCAGCGTATCCCAATATCGACTGCCGGTGCTTAATAGCTGCGGCCTAGCCCGGGCCATGACCCTGATTAGTAATCTCACCTCCCTGAGCGTGTTTCTGGTGTTGGGACAGGTGAATCTGATGGTCGGTCTGTCGATGGGGCTTTGCATGATGCTCGGCTCATTTATCGGCGCCCGCACTGCCATCAAGTTTGGCGTCCCCTTTATTCGCCCTCTTTTTATTAGCATAGTGATACTCATCGCCATTAATCTGGCATGGGGAGCCTGGGCATGAAGACAAATGAACTTATCCATCGCCTGCGAGTCCAACTGAAACAGTTAGAGCAAGAGGTGCTGCAACACGACAGTCAATTGCCTAAGGGGCAGCGCAAGCTGCTACAAGATACCGAGCGATTTAATGACAACCTGTTTAATCAGGCGGGCGCGAAGCTCTCTCCCTGTATAGATCAGCTCAGTAAGAAGATCGCTCAGCTCGAGAAGCTGCTCCAAGGCAATATATCGGCGACCACCATCACCCTGGCCTGCGAGGGCATTCAGGACAGGTTTACCGCCTTGAGGCGGGCCCTGAATACCACGACACTCGGGGTGAAATCGGCCGAGCAACAAAAAGCCTCGCGGATCGCTCATGCGCGTAAACGTCGCCAGAAAAGCCATGCCCAGAGTGGATTTAGCTGGATCGCCGCCGGAGTGATGAATAACAGCCACCAGCTCTATGAAGAATTGAACAAACATATGAACTGGGTTCACACCTTTGAACAAAAAATTGCGCATTTGCAATCTAAGCTTGAAAACTGTCATAGTGCTGACAAAATTGCACTGCAAAATGAAATACTTTTGGTCCACCGCCGCTTAGGCAAGTGCCGACAAGCTATCAGCTATATAGAAGATCGTATTCAGGCGTTCGAACGCCCATACAAGCATCAGAATCGTTAAGGAGCAACAATGAAATCAATCAAGCCAATCACCGCTTTAATCGCTCTGCTTGGTGCCTCATCGGCAATGGCTGCCAACCTCACCATCCCCATGGCATTCGAATACCTTGCCCTAGACGGCAAGAAGGTAGAAGGCAGCCTGTTTAATCACAAATCTGATCTCGAGTTAAGCCAAGGCACGCATAAAATTGCTATCCGTTATCACGACATGGTGCAAGACGACTTCAGCGATAGCGAAAGCTTTGTTAAATCATCTCCCTTCATCGTAACCCTGGCCGTCGATGGCGACTATGACTACCGCTTACAACCGGCCGAAGGCGAGATCATCAAGCAGCCCAAATCGTTCGCCAAATCACCCGCCGTGGTGATCAGCCGTGTCGATGGCGGCGTCGTTAACTACAAGGTTACCCAAACTGACATCACAGAAGACAGCTTCGTCAGCAAGCTGTTTAATGGCAACTCGGGTCAGGATATCGAAACCGCTGCCGCTGCCGCGACCGGCGCAGGCGTTGCCGCGCAAGCAAGTGCCCCGGTACCGCAGGCAGGCACTGTCGAAGCCGTTACCCTACCCGCTACATTGCCGGCCAACCCGAATGCAAGCGATGCCGATCATGCTCAGCAGATGTTGCAATACTGGTGGTTACATGCCGACGAGAAGACTCGTAAAGAATTTATGAGCTGGGCAATTAAACAGCTGTAAATCCTAGATGGTACCGCTCGTCTATCACGCCAGCTATTCACAGCTGGCGTTACCCCAACACCACAGATTTCCCATCACTAAGTATCAAGCGCTCTACCAATACCTGCTGGATAAGCAGATAGTCGACCCAGGTGCGTTCCACGCGCCCCAGGCCGTTAACCTGGATTGGCTTAAATCGATCCATTGCCCAGACTATGTCATGCAGTTTATCGAGCAGCGCCTGCCCGATAAAGCCGTGCGCCGACTGGGATTTCCCCTGAGTGAACGACTGATCCAGCGCACACTCTACTCTATAGGTGGCACCCATCTCGCCTGTGAGCTGGCAGTCAAACACGGCGTAGCACTGCAACTGAGCGGCGGTTATCACCATGCCCACTATCAATTTGGTAGCGGCTACTGCGTATTCAACGACCTGATCTCTGCCGCCCTACACGCCCAGACACTAGAGGGGATAGATAGGGTGCTGATCTTCGATTGCGACGTGCATCAAGGCGACGGTACGGCCGCCATGGGTCAGGCTCATGACGAGATCTACACCTGCTCCATTCACTGCCAGGAAAACTTCCCGGCTCGAAAGCAAACCTCAGATCTCGATCTAGAATTACGCCGAGGTGTCGCCGACGATGAGTATCTTGAGGCCGTGGCACAAACCTTAGAACTCGCGCTGCGCCTCTATCAGCCGGATCTGATTATCTATGACGCAGGCGTCGATGTGCATCAGGATGACAGGTTAGGCCATCTCGAAATCACCACAGAGGGGATTTACCAAAGAGACAGGCTGGTGTTAACAAGCGCCAAGGCGGCCGGTATTCCCATCGCCTGCGTCGTCGGAGGCGGTTACAACAAGGCGGTAGAGGTTCTCGCCGAGCGCCACGCGCAAGTTTTTATTTCCGCCCATGCCATATGGTAGCAAACTAGATTATGCTTAGTTAAACCACAACGGAGCCTGAGGGAGAGACCTATGCAACTGGAAATTCGCAATTATTACGAAGTGTTGTTGATGGAGATACTGTCTGATGAAGGATTATTTGACGAGCTACCCAAAGACTATCTAGCCGATCTCTGCTGCGTAACCCTAAACCAACTGCCGGTACGTTACATACGTCACCTGGTCGATACCTACTTCTTCGAGGACTATAACGAACTCAAGCAGATGAAGGAGGAGATCCAAACGGCACTGGAAAAATCGAGAGCCTTCTTAAAGTCCAAACTGCCTGAAGAGCAAACTCAAACGGAAGAATCCTGAGGCTGCCAAGGTAAGAGCTTATCTGTTGCAGTTAGCAGCAAGAGTCAGCAGCAGGCTATTTGTCTCTGGTGACCAGTGACTTTCTGGTTTCCCGCTTCCCCAGAATATCCTAGTGAGCATTGAGTACGACGCTGTGGATACGACAATACGCGCATACCAGATGCCATGACGAGATTGAAACAGATAGGGAGGGTTTTTAGATAACCTATTTATCATCGAGTGTACCACCAAGTGTATCACCTGAGGTATTTCTGAGTTAACTCGTTGATAATAGTTGGAATTGGAGGTTCCCCTAGAGCCACACCCCGGCACATGAGTCGCCTGCTGCGGTTGCTCCCTTCCGGGCCTGGCCGAGTTCACAAGTTATCATTGCGGGGGGACCCTAGGGTCACCATAGATGCTTAAGCAATTAAATCCTTAAGACGGCGTGCATTATCTACTATGGCAGCCCGGCGATCAAGTCAATAACCAAGAGTAATCGCCAGAATAGGCCCAACTGCCGAATCTATAAACAAAAGCCCGCGAGTGCGGGCTAAATTCCATCGACCTTTGGCGCCACTACAAGTGCCACTACAAATGTCACTACAGAGACAAGATCGCCCTATTCTGTTCAAGCACCTTGGGGCCGATACCTTTTACCCGGGTTAATTCTTCAATGCTATTGAAATTACCGTGGGCGTCTCGGTATTCCACAATGGCAGACGCCTTAGCTTCACCTATCCCCTTGAGTTGAGTCAACTCTTGGGCGCTTGCGGTATTGATATTAACCTGGGTCAGGCTCGCCTGGGCCGTGTCAGCAGGTATAGAAACCTGTTCGGCAGCCAGAGCGGGAAAGAGGGAAAATGACGCCACGACGAGCGCGGCTAATAGTAGGTTTTTCATTGAGGGGCTCTCCTTAAATGTCCTTATGGTATGCATGGCCAACAATCCTTTTTCCTCGGCCACCTCGAAAACATAGAACAGCTTCAAAAATTTCGCCAATACGTGACAGACAAGCAAACCACGCAGAGCCCGCCGAGAGGTAGATCACAAAATAAATTATAT
>NZ_JAKEVJ010000140.1:0-4062 GCF_022398425.1 Shewanella sp. Isolate7
TTTGGGGGATATGCCTTGCTGCTCCTGTCGAAGCTGGTTTACTCATTTACGCATGGCTGAATTACTCACGCCCATCGCGTTTGCAGCCTCAGCTATGCTGTATCCCTGTTTCGTTACCAGCTGCGCAGCTTCTAATTTGAACTCTGCACTGAATGTCGGTCTTGTGTTCTTCATTTCTACCACCTTTTCTCTGGAAGTGAGTCTATCACTTCGTCTATTCAGGTGGCCAAATTCACTATGCCACTACACAGCGACAGTTCAAGGCATTCAACTGAGGGCATGCCGAGGCCTGCTGAAGTTGAATAACGCCGAAATGGTGTTGCTATCAAAGCCCCGCAGGGCGAGGCTTACAGCGGTATTTGCTGCGTTACAGTTCTTGCGAAGGACTAGGGCCATTCGCTGCAAACTGTGCCTTGCATCTATCCACTTTAAGCACACGCAGAGCAAGCACGGGACTTATTCGCACCTTCCTTAGACAATGCTGTGGTGTACCTGTTATCGGATCACGGTGAGGGGTTCATGTTGAGTCAAGATAGACTCGCGGCAACCGATACTGAAACGCAAACAGCCGATGCTGCGCTGCCAATGGCGCTCAATGTTGCGGCCTGGGGCCATGGCACCAATGTTTTATCTCAGGAGCAATCACAAGTGCTGCTCGCGTCATTAAGGTACCGAAACGGTAAACCAGTGAATCCAGTAGGCAAAGTCGATGGATTGTTTTCACTGATTGACGTCGCACCCAGCATAGTTGCCAACCTTTCTGCTGCAAACGACGAGGCAATGGCATCTGAAAACTTGAAGTTTGACGGTCAGCCACTGCCTCAAGATTTAACAAAACCGCTGACCCCTAGCGACAATCAGCGACATATATTTGTCGAGTCATCACGACCGGTAGCCTCAATTAATACCAGCTTTATCGATGACAAAAAGGTGATGTCGGAAACCGCATCTCATTACGAAATTAGAAAAGATGGACGCGCTGTGATGAAACCTGAGTCCTATCACAACTATATACAATTAAAGCAGCGTTCAGTGTATGCCCTGCAATGGCAACTGGTCATGCTACCTAAAGATGAACGGCTTATCTTAGTCGATACGGCAAACAAACGCTGGCATAACCTCAGTGACTATTCGGGCGATGCGCCTTGGGAAGCTATGCTCGATTCACTATGTCAACACTATCAAACTGACTTTATTGACACGCCGCGCAGCGAGTGTAGCCTTGCCTTTAAGCAGCGGCTACTCAGCGCCAACGCTGATGGCGCTGAGTATGCCAAGGGACAAAATGTATCCCCGCCTAAGGTAAAGACTAATCTTGGTAAACACTAGTCTCAGTAAACACTAGCTTCAGTAAACACTAGCCTAGATAAGCATTAATCAGCGAATCGGGTTTAGATTACATGCAGCGCTTAAACCATTAAGCATCTTGCAAAGAACTTAGGTAAGCGGGCACATCGGCGACAGAGTCTAAAACGACACTGGCGGCGGCAATAGCCTCATCTGTCACCGTTTTACCCGTGCGCACTAAGATACGGGTCGGCACTCCTGCGGCCTGCGCAGCCAACATGTCGTCACGCTTGTCGCCCACCATGACAGAACGGCTAAGATCTATCTTCAAGAACTGCGCCGCACTCTTGAGCATGCCCGGCTTAGGCTTACGACAATCACAGTCCTGTTTATACTCGCCTATGCCTTTCTCACTGTGATGGGGACAGTAATAGATACCATCGAGGTCGACACCTTTATCGGCGAAGTTCCAATCCATCCATTCGGTCAGACTATGAAACTGATCTTCCGTGTAGAGTCCACGGGCAATACCCGACTGATTAGTCACCACCACCAGCTTATAGCCTTGCTGCTTTAACGCGGCGCACGCTTCGAATACGCCTTCGACATATTCGAAATCATCGACCTGATGCACATAACCATGGTCGACATTAATCACTCCATCTCTATCCAGGAAAACGGCACGATTCACGAAAACTTCCCCAATTCGACTGAACCCAATAATTAGTTGAACAGTATTATCACACTTGAATCAACAAAATGCACCGCACAATCACGAATAAAGTCGAAGGGGACTAGAAATGAATAAAATATACAAATATAGTTAAACCAATCGCTAATAGCTACACAAGAGATAGAGATGCCAGTAAACACCCTTCACTCAATCAGACGCCAACGCCTCATGGATAAGCTCCCCGACGACAGCTTTGTGATTCTTGTCGGTTATCAGCAAAAGGTACGTAGCAAGAACATCAAGTATCACTTTCGCCAAGACAATGATTTTCTTTACCTTACAGGGTTTAATGAGCCTGACGCCGTCGCATTGCTCTATCGTGGCCCCCAAGGAGAGATAATCTATACCTTGCTATGCCGCCCAAGTGATCCACAACTGGAGGTCAGTTTCGGTGCCAGAGCAGGC
Source organism: Shewanella sp. Isolate7 (assembly GCF_022398425.1). Lineage (NCBI taxonomy): Bacteria > Pseudomonadati > Pseudomonadota > Gammaproteobacteria > Alteromonadales > Shewanellaceae > Shewanella > Shewanella sp. Isolate7. The sequence continues at coordinate 2,426 of NZ_JAKEVJ010000140.1, forward strand.
ATTACCGGTGCCATCGAAAAATTCGGTGCGACTCAAGCCTTTGACATCGCCGAACTAGATACCGTGATGGCGTCGAGTCTCACCCATCAGCGTCAGGTATTTATCAGTGACGAACTGGGCCGCTTTAACCACAAATTAATCGATTGGTGTAACGCCCAGCGCCACGCCAGCGGTTTCGATACACCCAAATGCTATCGGAGCATCACGCCACTGGCCAAATACCTTCATCCACTTAGGGTGATTAAAGATGAGAGCGAACAAGCGGCAATACGCGCCGCGGTTAACGCTTCTGTCGACGGCCACAAGGCAGTGATGAAGGCCTGCCGCGCAGGCATCAATGAGGCGCAGCTGGCCGCAACCTTTAACTATGCTATCGCCGCACTCGGCGCTAACGAGGTCGCCTATCCCAACATAGTAGCGGCGGGCAACAACGCCTGCTGCCTACATTATGAAGAGAACTGCTGTCAGACCAAATCTGGCCAGATGCTGCTGATCGACGCCGGCGCCGAGCTCAACCACTACGCCGCCGATATCACCCGCAGCTATCCGGTCGATGGTAAGTTTACCCAAGCCCAAGGTGCGATCTACCAGCTAGTATTGGATGCACTGGATGCCGCTATCGCCAAGGTAACCCCCGGCACGCCATGGAACGAGCTCTATGAGACCTGCATGCAGGTGATGGCCCGCGGCCTCATCGAACTCGGCCTATTACAGGGAAGCTATGAGGAGATCATGGCCAGCGAAAGCTACAAACGCTTCACCGTGCATAAGACGGGGCACTGGCTGGGGATGGATGTCCATGATGTCGGCCCATATCATGATGAAAACGGCCAGTGGCGTCAGCTTGAGGCAGGGATGATCTTTACCATAGAGCCAGGTATCTATATTCCGGAATCAGCCACAGATGTGCCCGAAGCCTACCGCGGCATGGGGATCCGCATCGAAGACGATATCTTGGTCACCGCCGACGGCCATGAGAACCTATCAAAACAGGTACCACGTTCCATTGCGGAGATAGAGGCCTTCATGCAGCAAGGCTGATGCTATTAATACCAATCGTAATAAATAATTGATCATTCTAGCTTGTTAAAACGCTCGATAACTGTATTAGTATTTTTAATTGTAGAATAACTACTTATCTAAAAATCCTGCTTTGTTCTCAAGCGTTTTTCCTGCGCTATTTCTGATCACATACTTATTGTGATTGGTATAACTCATCATTCTTCGGTAAAAGACTGCTGCTCGGCTCACGTTAGAGTGGCAGTCACCCCCGTACCAGTATTAAGCCTCAAAAATATAGACGCTTAATATGACCAAAGCTGGTTACTAAGGAAACTGCGAACAAGTCCTGCAATTTAGGTATAGAGCGAGGTTTTGAGCGGCCCGCCTGATTTTTGAACGCTAACTGTTCAATTTTGGCCAATATACTGCCGTTTTACGCCGAATTTCGACCTAATTCCAGGCTGTTCCCGGATTTCAGACAGATCTTGGCTGTCGTCGTAACATCTGGTCTACTTTAAACAGGTTCGCCAAGGTGAATAGCATGGCTAACTGTGAGTCATTTTTCGTCAGCCCTTTATAGCGTGCTTTGATAAAGCCGAACTGACATTTGATGATTCGAAACGGGTGTTCTACCT
>NZ_JAKEVJ010000141.1:0-4000 GCF_022398425.1 Shewanella sp. Isolate7
CTTTGGGGGATACGCCTTGCTTCTCCTGTCTAAGCTGGTTTACCCATTTACGCATGGCTGAATTACTGACGCCCATCGCGCTTGCAGCCTCAGTTATGCTGTATCCCTGTTTCGTTACCAGCTGCGCAGCTTCTAATTTGAACTCTGCACTGAATGTCGGTCTTGTGTTCTTCATTTCTACCACCTTTTCTCTGGAAGTGAGTCTATCACTTCGTCTATTCAGGTGGCCAAATTCACTATGCCACTACACTCAATAAGCGAGTTTACTCACTTAGCGAGATGTCCAAAAGTATTGGATCAGATCAGTACGAGAAAATTCTACTTTTGACGCCAGTTAATTTAAGGGGGGATTACCTTGCAAGCTTTGCTATTGTGATGCAAGCGGTTGAACAGGCCAAAGCGATGGCCTGTTCTGGATTGTCGCGTAATAACGGCTTAGTAGTGCCAGGGGAATTTAGAGAAATCCTGATCCCGCTTTTCCAGGAAGGCGTCGCGGCCTTCAACTGCCTCGTCGGTACCATAGGCCAGACGGGTGGCCTCGCCGGCAAACAGTTGCTGGCCCACCAAACCATCGTCCGGCAGGTTAAAACCGTATTTCAGCATGCGCATGGCGGTTGGCGACTTAGAGTTGATCTCTTTACCCCATTTAAGGGCCTCGGTTTCCAATTCGGCATGGGGAATGGCGCGATTGACCATACCCATATCGAAGGCCTCATCTGCGCTGTAGTTAAAGCCGAGGAAGAAAATTTCCCGGGCGCGTTTCTGGCCTATCATCTTAGCCAGATAGGCGCTGCCATATCCTGAGTCGAAACTGCCCACATCCGGGTCGGTTTGTTTAAATACCGCATGCTCTTTAGAGGCCAGGGTCAGATCGCAGACGACATGCAGGCTATGACCACCGCCGACAGCCCAACCTGGCACCACGGCAATCACCACCTTGGGCATGAAACGGATCAGGCGTTGTACCTCTAAGATGTGCAGGCGCCCCATGCGGGCCAAGTCGGGTTTATCTGTCTCTTGGCCCTCATACTTGTAGCCATCCTTACCGCGGATGCGCTGGTCGCCGCCTGCGCTGAAGGACCATTGCCCCTTAGCCGATGGACCATTACCGGTCAGGAGTACACAACCTACATCTGACCATTGGCGGGCATGATCCAGGGCGATATAGAGTTCATCGACCGTCTTAGGGCGAAATGAATTGAGGCAATCAGGGCGATTGATGGCGATACGTACCGTGCCCTGATCTTTGGCTCTGTGGTAGGTAATATCTTCAAAATCAAATCCAGGTACTCGATCCCATAAGGAGGGATCAAAGATATCGGAAACCTTGTCTGTCATGTTCGTAACCCTATGTGTGTCGCATCGAGAAGATGAGCCAAGGCTAGGCTCATTATGAGTAGAGATCAATTAGGCTGCAGAAAACCGTGCACTGGGCATAGCTTTCTGTAACCTTTGTGGGATTATCTGAGCTTGTCGCAGATAAATTGCTGGTTATCTTTGCTCAATTTGTCAAAGCGATTACTGCTGTTGTCGCAGTATTTCTCTTTAAACTCGATTACCGTGTCTCTGGACTCGAGAATATCGTCCAGCGCAGCCAACTCCTGTCGAGTCAGTCGCTCGGCAATTTGTGTCTTGAACATTGCGATGTTCTTGTCTACTCGGATGATCTGGGTGCCCGTCATCGAATCGAGTTTACGTTCGATTCGCTTCAACAGGGCATCCGTTTGCGCGATGGGCTCATCGAGTTTGTCTGTCTCGGTTGCTAGATAATAGAGTAATCCTATCCCTGCACCTAAAATAATCCAGCCTCTCATTATTTATCCAACCATGGTGAACAATCAGTATTAGAAATGTATAATAAGCCAGTTTTCATGGAATATTAAAGCTGTAAGGCTGTTAAATATGAACGCAGAATCAAATAAAAAGGATTATTCCAAGGCTGAACGGATCAAAATTCATCAGCCCGACGAGAATAAATCCGATCGTTTTAATCCCCGCAATCGTATTTATGTTAGAGCAATAGAAGGATTTTGGACTCAGCTACGTCGCCGTTTAGGCTGGGTTGCTATGCTCTTCTTCCTTATCTTGCCCTGGATTCCCTGGGGAGACAGACAAGCCGTCTGGTTTAATCTGGGTGAACAGAAGTTTCATATCTTCGGCCTAACCATTTGGCCGCAAGATCTAACCTTACTCGCTGCATTATTAATGATAGCCGCGTTTGGTCTCTTTTTTGTGACAACCTATCTTGGCCGTGTCTGGTGTGGTTATACCTGCCCGCAGACGGTGTGGACCTTTATTTTCATCTGGTTCGAAGAGAAATTTGAAGGTGCGCGTAATAAGCGGATGAAATTGGATCAGATGCCCTGGAGCTTTAATAAGGTCTGGCGCAAGACGGCCAAGCATCTCTCCTGGTTATTGGTGTCGTTATTAACGGCCATGACCTTCGTCTCCTATTTCGTGCCGACCACCGAAGTCTACGCCGACGTCTTTACCGGCAGTGCCTCGGGGGCCATCTATTTCTGGGTAGCCCTGTTTACCGTAGCCACCTATGGTAATGCCGGCTGGATGCGCGAGATCATGTGTATCCATATGTGTCCATATGCTCGCTTCCAATCGGCCATGTTCGACAAGAATACCTTTATCGTGGGTTATGACACCAAGCGCGGTGAAAGTCGTGGCCCCCGCTCACGCAAGGCCGATCCTAAGGCGCTTGGTCTGGGCGACTGTATCGACTGTGATCTTTGTGTGCAGGTATGTCCAACCGGTATCGACATTCGTAACGGTCTGCAATATGAGTGCATCAACTGTGGGTCTTGTATCGATGCCTGTGATACCACCATGGACCGCATGGGGTACGAAAGAGGCCTGATCGCCTATACCACAGAAAATAAACTCGAAGGTGTCAAAGAGAAGGTGCTGCGACCTAAGTTATTAGGCTATGGTGCAGTATTGGCATTCATGGTCTTCGTGTTTATCTATGCGACTGTGACTATTGCCCCTGTGCGTATCGATATTATTCGCGATCGTAACCAGCTCTTTAGAGAGAATAATCAGGGGCTGATCGAGAATACCTTTACGCTGAAGATCTTAAATAAGACTGAAGCCAAGCATGAATATCAACTCAGCGTCGAAGGTCTGCCTGATTATGAGTGGTACGGCCCACAGTCTGTGACCATTGAGGGAGGCGAGGTGCTGACGTTGCCTGTAAGTGTTGCCGTCGACCCCGTGGGGCTGTCGCGTGCCATGACTAAGGTCGATTTCAAGGTGACGACTGTATTAGATGGTGAAACCGTAGAGGCGACCCAGGAGTCGCGCTTCTTTAGCCAATAGGCTGGCTGTTAACGGTGAAACATCTTAAAAGGGGCTTTTTAGCCCCTTTTTTATACGCAATGCCTGATAATTGCCCGCTTGATCATCAAAGTGTCATTTTCTTTCAAAAAGCCCTTGCGTAAAAGAATCGTCTCCCTATAATGCGCATCCACTGACACGGCGCAGTAACTTCTTCAACAGGTGAAAGCCTGATAAATAGAGGGATTCAGCCTGGTCAGAGACTCTGGTTAGTAAGCGGTTATACGCACTATGCTGAGTCAGGCAGAAAGTGGTTTAAGGCTTTCAAATGTCGCCTTCTGGTTAAAGAATCGACGCTTGAAAAACTTCTTAAGATTAACCCTTGACGCCAACATCGGGAAGTGTAAAATACGCATCCCTAAGCCGACGGCCCAGCGCTAACGGCGGCATCCAAAAGTAAGGATGCAATGCTCTTTAACAAGATAAAACAAGAAATCTGTGTGGACACTCACAGGTATTGAGTTAATCGAAAACGATTTAAATCTCAATGCAATTCTTTACTAGAGATAGTGAGAGTCCATAGCAATATGTACAAACATCCTTAGATTCTTCCGAGTCTAAGTGATGAATCAGAATTCATTGAGTCGCTTCCTTTTGAATAAAGAGTGGAGCAGAAAAACTTTTAATTGAAGAGTTTGATCATGGCTCAGAT
>NZ_JAKEVJ010000142.1:0-6357 GCF_022398425.1 Shewanella sp. Isolate7
GCACTGCGCTCCCTGAGTCGATACTCTTAGCGACTAGTCGCTAATCATTCCATCGATTAATGGTCGTGGGCCTCGCCGGCTCCCTTAGGGAAGCGGATAGACTCCACCATATCCACGACATTCTGTGGTACTGCTGCGGTCACCTTGCTGACGATGAAGGCCACACCGAAGTTAACTAGCATACCCAGCATGCCTATGCCTTCAGGAGAGATACCAAACAACCAGTTGGCCGCGTTGTTATCTGCTGGGTTCACAAACTTGAAGTAGATGATGTAGCTGGCCGAGAACAGCAGACCGATCACCATACCGGCGATGGCGCCCTCTTTATTCATGGTGCGAGAGAAGATGCCCATGATGATCGCCGGGAAGAGTGACGATGCCGCCAAGCCGAAGGCGATTGCCACCACAGCTGCCACGAATCCTGGAGGGTTAATACCAAAGTAACCCGCCATGACGATACCCAGCGCCGCGGCGATACGGGCATAGAGCAGCTCCTGTTTGTCCGAGATATCCGGCATGAAGTTCTTCTTCAACAGGTCGTGTGAAACCGACGTCGAGATCACCAGCAGCAGACCCGCAGAAGTTGACAGCGCCGCCGCCAGACCACCGGCCGCCACCAAGGCGATAACCCAGGCAGGAAGATTGGCGATCTCAGGGGTAGCCAGTACCATGATGTCGCGGTCGATCTTCATCTCGTTGGTTTCACCCTTGGCATAGTAGATCTTGCCATCGCTGTTCTTGTCGTCCCACTTGATAAGACCAGTCTTCTCCCAGTTCTTGATCCAGTCTGGCGCCGTTTCATAGGCCACACCTGTAGACTCAGGACCGTTGATGGTCTCAATCATGTTCACGCGAGAGAAGGCGGCCAGCGCAGGAATGGTGGTATACATGATGGCGATAAACACCAATGCCCAACCCGCTGACACGCGCGCATCTTTCACCTTAGGTACGGTGAAGAAGCGAACGATCACGTGTGGCAGACCCGCAGTACCAAACATCAGTGCGCCCGTGATAAAGAAGACGTCGATCATCCCCTTAGAGCCCTCAGTGTACTGAGAGAAACCAAGCTGTGCCGACAGACCATCAAGTTTTTCAAGCAGATATGTGCCTGTACCGTTGCCAGCCGCGTCGACCAACTCGGCGCCAAAACCTAACTGAGGTAAGATATGACCCGTCATCATCACAGAGATGAAGATGGCCGGAACCATGAAGGCGAAGATCAATACGCAGTACTGAGCCACCTGGGTATAGGTGATCCCTTTCATGCCGCCGAGTACGGCGTAGAAGAAGACCACGGCCATACCAATATAAACACCGGTATCAACGTCCACTTCCAAGAAGCGCGAGAATACCACGCCCACACCACGCATCTGACCCGCAATGTAGGTGAAACAGATGAAGATGGCACAGACCACCGCAACGGTACGGGCCGCCTGAGAGTAGTAACGATCGCCGATAAAGTCGGGCACGGTAAACTTGCCAAACTTACGTAGGTAAGGTGCCATACAGAGCGCCAAGAGCACATAGCCCCCGGTCCAGCCCATCAGGTAAACGGAACCGTCGTAACCAACGAAGGAGACGATACCCGCCAGGGAGATGAAAGAGGCTGCCGACATCCAGTCAGCCGCGGTGGCCATACCGTTCATCACAGGGTGTACACCACCACCGGCAACATAGAACTCTTTCGTTGAACCGGCGCGAGACCAGATCGCAATGCCAATATAGAGGGCAAAGGTCAGGCCCACTATCAAATAAGTTAACGTTTGAACATCCATCTCATTGCTCCTTAGTCTTCATGAACATTGTATTTTTTGTCCAGCGCATTGGCTTTCGCCACGTAGACAAAAATCAGTGCAACGAATACATACATGGCCCCCTGCTGTGCAAACCAGAAGCCCAGCTTAAAGCCCATGAAATGGATCTCATTGAGTACATCGACCAGTAAAATACCGCAGCCAAATGACACTGCAGCCCAAATTGATAGCAGTCCGAGCACTAGGCGTAAATTTTCACGCCAGTAACCTTCTGCCTTTTCGTTATTTTCAAAAGCCATTGCGACTCCCCTGTGCTGATTATTATTAAGTCATGAATTAATCTAGCAAGCGCAGTCTTTAGGACAATCGCGACTTTGGTCTAACGCCAGCGTCAACCTTTAGACGAATTCGCACATTTTCTTTACAAAACAAGGGGTTTAAAGTTGACGCCAGCGTAAACCTATAATTTTCATAGGCTTGCAAACTAGACTAAGGTCGAACAGAAATGTTAACGGAATGTACAAAAAAGCCGCCAGAGGCGGCTTGAGGGATTAAAGGAGCTTTCCTACCAGGAAGCAAAAACGCCCTATTCCAGCGTCGATAGGTAGGCGAGCAGGTCCGCCAGCTCCTCTGCACTGCGCTGCTTATTGCTCACCAGATATTTGCCGTTTACCAGCAAAGAAGGCACGCCGCGGATCCCTGATAGCTGCGCCTGGGTATCATAATCGGCAATGGCTAACTTGTTATCCACAGATGCCAGCGCCTTATCTATCTCAGTCTTTGGCAGGCCTTGCTCGACGAAGAACTGACTCAGCTCCTCCTGGCGCTTAAAGGCGCCATCGCCCTCATGGATCCGCTTAAACAGATTGCCATGGGCCTGCTCGGTGACATGAAACTTCTTCGCCAGATAATAGGCCTCCTGGCTCAACTGCCAGGCCGCGCGGCCGCCCGCCACCGGCGTGCGCTCAAATGCCAGCTTATCCCCCATCTCCGCCTTTAACTTGGCCACGGCCGAACTGATCAAGCCATCCTGGCGATAACAGTGGGGGCAGTTGTAGGAGAAGAACTCACGCACCACGGGCTGGTTCACCTCGGGGATCCCTGCCACCTTCACATAATCGACCCCTTCGACATACTTAGCCTGGGCACTCACCTGAAACGCTGCCAGGGCGACGAACAACAGGCTTATATAACGACATAGATTCATGACTCTTTTCATAACCAACTCTTCTTATTATTGAAAAAATGTTTCTTCCTCTGGCTCATCAAAGCTTAGGGAAGGTGCGAATAAGTCCCGTGCTTGCTCTGCGTGTGCTTAAAGCGGATAGATGCTAGGCACAGTTTACAGCGAATGGCCCTAGTCCTTCGCAAGAACTGTAACGCAGCAAATACCGCTGTAAGCCTCGCCCTGCGGGGCTTTGATAGCAACACCATTTCGGCGTTATTCAACTTCAGCAGGCCTCGGCATGCCCTCAGTTGAATGCCTTGAACTGTCGCTGCTATCAAAGCCAGAGCTGTGCGACGANTCCCGTGCTTGCTCTGCGTGTGCTTAAAGCGGATAGATGCTAGGCACAGTTTACAGCGAATGGCCCTAGTCCTTCGCAAGAACTGTAACGCAGCAAATACCGCTGTAAGCCTCGCCCTGCGGGGCTTTGATAGCAACACCATTTCGGCGTTATTCAACTTCAGCAGGCCTCGGCATGCCCTCAGTTGAATGCCTTGAACTGTCGCTGCTATCAAAGCCAGAGCTGTGCGACGACTTGTTCGCACCTTCCTTAGGCCTAATTTAGATTCGGTTAGGCATTAGCAATGCGCCAACATGGCCAAGGGATCCGTAAACTGATACTGATAGTTTAGCTCCTGGGTGATAAGGCCTCCATCGACGCGCTTATCGTCAACCGGGTCACCCTCGACAAAGCTTGGTGGGGTGAGCCCCAACTGAGTCGCCGCCAATTGATAAAATTCCGCCTTGCTGGGATGCCGTGGCGCGCAAAGATTATAGGCAGGCGATAAAGGCCCCTGTGCTTTAAGCAGCGCAACTACGGCGCCTATGCAGTCTTCGAGATGCACCAGATTCACCGCCAGGTTACCACCGGGTATACCCTCTCTTCCCGCCAGGAAACGCCCCGGATGCCGCTTGGGCCCGATAAGCCCGGCAAAACGCAGGACGACGCAATGACTCGCAGCTTGCTTGCCGCCAACGCTGTTATCTGCCAATAAGAGTGCCTCATCTGCCGAAAAAAGCGCTTCGGCCGCCAGCAGAGTCTCACTCGCCGGGCTATGGGCCTTGGCATCGCGCTCGGTGCACTCACCACCAGAAGGATAAACGCCTGTGGTGCTGATGAAGATGATGCGCTGGTAGCTATGGCTCCCCATTAGGGCCTTGAGACGCTTTAGACGCTTGAGATAACCATTATCGCCACGACGCAGCCCGGGAGGAATGTTGATCACTATGGCATCGCACTCGAGGCCACGGGTTATCGCTTGACTGTCTTTATCGCTGAGGGTGTCACTATCACTTAGTTGCTCGAGATCCAGCGCAAAGCCGGCAATCCCATCGGCAGATAGGGCCTTCGAATCCTCATGGGCCCGTTTCGAACCTGTGACCTTAAAGCCTTCGGCCACTAATGCCTTGGCGAGAGGCAAACCAAACCAGCCGCAGCCGACGACGGCAACAGATGTTATCATCTTGAATTCTTTAGCTTGAAACCAGGACTCTAAAATAACGCAACGGGACTATGGGGTGCCAGCAAAATAAAAACTTATTCCGCTATCGGCCTGTAACACACGCAGCGCGCCTTCGTTTAACTCCTCGCGCTTAAGCACGCTATCGACAAACACCTCCTCCTGGCTGAGGAAGCGCAGGCCCGGCTCGCTACCGTCTGGATGACAGGCCCATACCTGCGGCTGTTTCACCGATTGTGTGGTGACCATCACCTTGCCCACATCGCCATCGCTTAAGCGCACCAGGGTGCCTGGTGGATAGATCCCCAGCAGCTTGACCAATACAGCGATCAGTGTCTCTGAATGTTTCCCGGCATGGTTCTTAAACAGGTAACCCAAGGCGACCTGAGGCGAGCGGCTCTCTTCGGCCCATAGCTGACCGTCGTAATCGTTGGCCAGGCTCACCAGCTGAGTGGTGATGGGGATCTTCTTCTCTGTCAGGCCATCGGGAAAGCCCGAGCCGTCGATAAACTCGTGATGATGCAAGATGATATTGAGCACAGCCTTGTTAAACAGGCCCGTCTTGTTCAGCATCTCATAGCCAAAGTTAGGGTGCATCTTGAGGAAATTCGCCTCGGAGGCAGACAGTGGGGTCTTCTTGCGGCGGATAGACTCGGGCACCTTAAGCTTGCCTATGTCGTGGAACAAGCAGCCCAGGGCGATGTCGCGCATATCCGATTTAGGCAGCTCCATGGCCCTGGCGATCATCAGCGCCAACACCGCCACCGAGATGCCGTGCAGCGTCACGCTGTTATCACTCTCACCTGCACTCACTAGGGCAAGGTGCGTCTGCTCATACTCAAACATATGCTCTATGAGGGACTCCACCAGGGAGGCTGCCTCACGATAGGCGCCTTCGGGATCGCTGGCCACCTTGCTGAAGGTGGAACGGCACTCGTTGACACAGTCGATGAAACGCTTCTGACTCAGACGCAGAGATTTACGCACGTTGCGTTTGGCTTCGGCAATGGGATCCACTACCTCTTCGGCCTTGACTGCCTGCTCGTCCGTCTCGGTGCTCTCTTCCGCCAACAACTCTTCGCCCGAAACGAGAAGCACATAGGGCACGCCGAGACTCTTAATCAGCTCTATCTGCGCTTCTTCTTCAATCTTGATACGGTTAAAAAGGAAAGGATGGTTTTTCCAAGACAAGGGTAATTTAACAGTGATGCCTGTTTGTAACTTTGACAGGGGTAATTGTATCGGCTCAGCTCTGGCCACTCGAAGCAACTCCATTGATTTTCCCCATACCCATTGAGTCCCCGCGACCCGATGTGGATGCGAGATAATCCCCTAAGAATATGAAAAGCAACCTAACTTTAATAACATAACTATAGTCAATAGCAACTCAATTTGTACAATCTGTCATTAAATTGACCACTTACGCACAAATTGACGACAAAGCCACCCCAGGGGCGAGTCTCTGCTGGTTATAAGATATGCAAAAATTCGCAGCCAATTTTCACAATCAGATATTGTATACAATATTCAAATGGTATTAGTATGGCTCTGTTCTTTAGAGATACATAGCAACCCCGGATTATGTTTCTTTAAAGAGTGTTGCTGTCAATTGTCCTTAATATAGGTCTTGTGAATTTGTTGTTTTTCACATTGATTTATAAGGTATTTTGGTATCCGTCCGGAGAACTGCACCTAGCCGAGTTTTGCATTCCAGGGTAGCAAGTGTTCTAGACACTCGGGCTTAAGTGACAACTGCTCAAGGCAGTACATCAAGTAATCGAAGGGCGTCAACCCATTCGCCTTGGCGGTTTCGATCACACTGTACAGTATGGCACTCGCGTTCGCACCATTGGCCGTATTGGCAAATAGCCAGTTCTTCCGCCCAATGACGAACGGTTTTATCGCTCTCTCGGCGCGA
>NZ_JAKEVJ010000143.1:0-3829 GCF_022398425.1 Shewanella sp. Isolate7
GATGATGACGCAAGGAACATTGGTAGATGCCACGATTATTCAAGCMCCCAGCTCCACTAAAAATAAAAAGAATGAACGTGACCCGGACATGCATCAGACTAAAAAAGGCAATGAATGGCACTTCGGTATGAAAGCTCACATTGGCGTGGATGCAAAGAGTGGCCTCACCCATACGCTGGTGACAACCGCCGCCAATGAACATGACTTGAACCAGTTGAAAAATCTGTTRCATGGCGACGAGGAATTCATCTCTGGTGATGCTGGTTATCAAGGCGCGGAAAAACGCGAAGAGCTAGAAGATACTAATGTGGAATGGCTGATAGCAGAGCGTCCCGGCAAAGTTCGGGCGCTGAAGAAGCATCCCCGCAAGAATAAAACYGCCATCAACATCGAGTATTTAAAAGCCAGCATTCGGGCGAAGGTAGAACACCCGTTTCGGATCATCAAATGTCAGTTCGGCTTTATCAAAGCACGCTATAAAGGGCTGACGAAAAATGACTCACAGTTAGCCATGCTATTCACCTTGGCGAACCTGTTTAAAGTAGACCAGATGTTACGACGACAGCCAAGATCTGTCTGAAATCCGGGAACAGCCTGGAATTAGGTCGAAATTCGGCGTAAAACGGCAGGGGCTGACGAAAAATGACTCACAGTTAGCCATGCTATTCACCTTGGCGAACCTGTTTAAAGTAGACCAGATGTTACGACGACAGCCAAGATCTGTCTGAAATCCGGGAACAGCCTGGAATTAGGTCGAAATTCGGCGTAAAACGGCAGTATGTTGGCCAAAATTGAACACTTAGCGTTCAAAAATCAGGCGGGCCGCTCAAAACCTCGCTCTATACCTAAATTGCAGGACTTGTTCGCAGTTTCCCTAGGTATGCCTGTTCGTCAGGTAACTGGATAAATCACAGAAGAGCGTGGGATTACTACGTTTCTAGTACTGAATTAATCAACAAGGCCGACCTGATTGTAAGCTTTCACGATCAGATCGCAGGTGAGCAAAATAGTTCAATTTGATTTAGGCAACAACGTCCCTTACCCTTGTCGATTGATTAGATCGAGGAGCGGACAATTAGTTTCTTTCTAAATTCCTCATCTAGAGCTCAGATTGTATTAGATTGGTGCAGTCTTATTTTTTTGTGTACCGTGTTGTGCGATAGCGTTTTCAAATAAATCGGTTACCTGAGTTATTGAATATGTTTTGGGGACCGATTTTGTATATTTTTCAGGTTGGCGTATCGCGTCGGCAATGCTTGAACCTAAAGCTGAATCATAAGTAATACCTGGAAAGGTATCCCCAAGAACCTCACGTGCGCCCACGGTATCTGAGGCGATAATCGGAATACCTAATGCCATGGCTTCGAGGAGAACATAGCCCATAGACTCAAATTTTGAGCATAAAACTAAGCACTTTGCTCGCTTCATAATAGGCCATGGATTGCTGATATCACCTAAGCAATGCACTTGTTCTGCAAGCTGCGCTGCTTTGGCTTTACTATTGATTTGGGCTATCGTATCTGAGCCTTCATGTTCACCTCCGACAAAAACGAGTTGAAGCTTTTGGTTAAGCTCAGGAGTCTGCAAGTATGTATCTAATAGCAAGGTCTGCCGCTTTTCTGGAGACATTCTGCCAACGTGAATAATAAATTCATCAGGCAATGACACACTTGGCTGATGTTGCGCCATTTGTCTCACCTTGTCTAAGTCGAAAGGATTGGGTATGTATAACTGTTCGATACGAGAATGAGCCTGAAGCCGTGCCATTAATGTCTTTGAGATTGAGATGTTAGTGCGACGAGCATATTTTCGCCACAGTTTAACTTTCTCTACAACCCGCTTTAATGGATTGTTGGTCTGATAGAGCTTGCGGGTACAATCTCCGTGGAGAATAGAAATCGCTTGGTTAACAGGAAAATATCCGCTGCCAATATTGTCGACTAATATGACTTGTGCCTTAGGATCTCTGGAATAAAAAAAGATCAGTTTTTTGTTGACTTTCTTTATCTGGCTCCACTGCTGCCAATATTCAATATCCGCTTGGGAGGCTGGGCCGGTGTTCCATATCTCTATCTGATGTTGACGTCTAGCTAGCTCTTGAGTGAGTAAGGCCGTGGCAACTTCCGCGCCACCAGTACTGAGCTGTCGTAATACAAAGATAAACTTCATCTTTCTCTTTTAATTAACTTTATTCTGATGGTTTTCAAACAATTTAGCCTCTTTTATAAATGCATAATAGGCATCCATAATGGCAAGGATAAAGCCGCGGCGACCTGAAAAGATTTTTCTTTGGAGTAGGTATTCTTTTAAAAATACTAGAGGGAAAATCAATATCAGTTTAAGGTTCGATACCTTTTTATTCTTAATAAACTTCTCATCGGCTTTTAGAGTGGAATAGTTATTGTTTTTGGTGGTGATGGCAGCAATAGAGTCGTAACCGTAGTGATCAAATACTTGGTTGATGAAAACCTCTTTGCCATCAACAGTTGCGCTCTCATGGGCAAGACGAGAATCATCAAAGAAAGATTTAGATTTTTTATACAGTCTATGGTTGTTGGGTTTCTTGCTCCAACTTGATAGGGCTTTACCGATAAATATATCGTTGCGCCAGAAGCGCACACTATCGGCTTTGTCTTGCTCAATGATCTCTTTAAAAGCGGCAACCAGCTGAGGGTTTATCGCTTCATCACCGTCAAGGTTGAGTACCCATTCGTTGCTACACTGCTCCATGGCATACTGCTTCTGCTTAGCGTATCCCATCCATTCATGCTCAAACACTTTAACACCATAGCTTTTGGCGATCTCGACGGTTTTATCTGTACTACCAGAGTCGACTAAAATGACTTCGGCCATCTCCTTTACGCTTTCTAAGGTTTTGGCAATATGCTTTTCTTCATTTTTGGTAACGATAAAGACGCTGATAGGTAATGTCATGGTGAAAGTACTGTTAGGCGTAATAAGAACTGCGGCAACTATAGCATTAAATTTATAGAGAGTATTGATCTTTGGGGAAGATGTTACAGCTGGTGTAGCAGCCTAGTTTAGAGGCAAATCGAATTAGTCTATAGCGACTTTGAAAGGCTGGCAGAATCTGGACAATTCAATGTAGCGCGAATTCAACTCCGAAGTGCACCACTCGCAAAATTAGGCAGCCTTGCGTAATTCATTGAATACCGCGACAGGTTGCCTGAAGCCGAGGCACTTTCTCGGCCTGGCATTTAATGCCCGTTCAATCTCACTAATTTGCTTATCTGTTACTGTCCGCAAATCGGTGCCTTTCCGTATGTATTGCCGCAGCAAACCGTTGAAGTTTTCATTCAGTCCGCGTTCCCAGGATGAATACGGATTCGCGAAGTAGATATCCGCTTTCAGCCTCTCTGCGACTAGGGAAGATGCGAATAAGTCCCTGATGTGAGATCATAGCTACATAGTAAATCACAGCCATTACCGCCCATGAGCCAACAGTTAACTTTTGCCGATAGTGAGTTTTCCAGCAAGCGCCGCCAGACCCGTAAAGAGATTTTCTTATCTCGGATGGACAACCTGTTACCATRGACTCAACTGCTGGAAGTGATTGAGCCCTTTTATCCAAAAKCGGGCAATGGTCGTCGACCCTATCCACTGGAAACGATGTTCCGCATTCACTGTATGCAGCAATGGTACAGTCTGAGTGATGAGGCGATGGAAGATGCGCTTTACGAGATTGCTTCGATGCGTCAGTTTGCACAACTGTCACTGGATAAAGCCATTCCTGACCGCACTACCATTATGAATTTCCGGCACTTGCTGGAAAAACACAAACTCACTCGTAAGTTATTCCAAACGGTCA
>NZ_JAKEVJ010000144.1:0-3684 GCF_022398425.1 Shewanella sp. Isolate7
CCAATCCACCAAAACAATGGGCATGGTGTGCTGTGTCAGTAACCACTTAGCATGCCATTGGTAGACCGCTAGTCTCTCGTGATGAAGATGATGGTTGCCGAGCAACCTGTCGATACGCTTAATCGAATGTTTGGTTTGCGCATGAGTTCCATCAATATGACGACCTAAAGCGGTCAATGTAAGACGGTCTGAATCAATGAGAGCCCGGCAGGCAACCATGAGGGTATTTAGACGCTTTTGGTGAATTTCAGGGCAATGTTGATAGAGGGATTGGGCATTGTTGCCTAAATCTAATTGAACCATTTTGCTCATCTGCGATCTGATCGTGAAAGCTTACAATCAGGTCACATCATGGGCACAGCCAAGGGCAAAATCACCAACTGGAAGCAATACAATCAAGCCTTAACTCAAAGAGGTTCGTTAACCTTTTGGATGGACGATGCTGCTATCAAGTACTGGTACAATCAAAACCCTTCTGGGCGCAGAGGCCGAAGCAATACGTGCAGTGACTCAGCCATCAGCACAGCACTCATGATGAAGGGTGTGTTTAAGTTACCTCTGCGTGCCCTGGAAGGCTTCATCAACTCGATATTTCGGCTGATGGATGTTGACCTTAAGTCGCCCGACTATAGTTGTATCAGCAAGCGAGCCAAGACGGTTGAGGTCAACTACCGCCTACGCTGTAAGGGACCTGCCAGACATATTGTGATTGACGCGACAGGGCTGAAGGTCTTCGGTGAAGGAGAATGGAAAATCCGTAAGCATGGTAAGGAAAAACGGCGTATATGGCGCAAGGTGCACTTGGCCGTTGATGCCGATACTCACGAGATAGTGAGTGCGGTCGCATCGCTGGATAACGTGCATGACAGTGAAGCACTCCCTACGCTCATTAACCCACTTCGTCGCAAGATAACGCAAGTCTCTGCCGATGGAGCCTATGATACAAAGCATTGCTACGCAGTGCTTCAGCGAAAAGGCATTACAGCCACCATACCGCCAAGAAAGAATGCAGGATATTGGCGTGGTGAGCATCCACGAAACAAGGCCGTAGATGCGCTTAAAACCGGTCAGTTAACATCGTGGAAGCATGATTGTGGCTATCATGAGCGGTCGCTGTCAGAAACAGCTATGTATCGTTATAAGCAACTCATCAGCGGCAAATTGAGCCTTCATGATTACAACGCTCAAGTCGGTGAAATTATGGCAGGGGTTGCTGCGTTGAACAAAATAAGCAGGCTAGGTATGCCTGTTCGTCAGGTAACTGGATAAATCACAGAAGAGCGCAGGGCTACTAGGTTTCTAGTACTGAATTGATCAACAAGGCCGCTTGGGTGTATCAAAAAATTAGTTTACAAGCTGAAAAACTCGAGTAGGATTAATCGTTTAATAAGCTGCGGAGTGGAGGTTATCTTTTAAAGGAGCTTCAATGTTTGAACTGGATTGGGCTTTAGAATTTAGTATGACCGGCAGGTTACTATTTGCAGGTTTTTTAGGAGCATTGATTGGGCTGGAACGTGAGTTACATAAAAATTCTACCGGTATTCGAACCTATGCAGCTATTTCTATGGGAGCTTGCACTTTCGGATTGGTGTCCATGCATGTTGATGCGCCTGATCCTGCCCGAATCGCTGCTCAGGTGGTATCAGGAATAGGTTTTATCGGGGCGGGCATTATTTTTAAGTCCGAAGATAAGATAAGCGGCTTGACTACTGCCGCAACGATTTGGGCAACAGCTGCGGTCGGCCTTGCTGTTGCTTTCAAAATGCTACTACCGATGCTGTCTGCAGTACTGCTGTTTGGATTGTTGGCGCTCCATCACCTGTCTATATTAAAGCAAAAGGAATAGAAAAATGGGAATTCATAGTCATGAGCACGGGGTAGACCGGAAATTATCCATCGCAGTTTTAATCAATGTTTTTCTAACGGTGGCTCAAGTTGTCGGGGGGGTGTTATCCGGTAGTTTGTCACTAGTTGCAGATGCCTTGCATAATTTGAGTGATGCCGGAGCAATAGTCATTGCTGTAATCGCTAGAAAAATAGGCAATAAGAATGCGAATGAGAGCATGACCTATGGCTATAAGCGCGCTGAGATTCTGGGTGTTCTTATTAATAGTACAACGTTAATTATCATTGGTATCTATCTGATATATGAGGCTTTTAACAAATTCTTTAATCCGACACCTATTGATGGTTGGATAGTGTTTTGGGTGGCTGGTGTTGCCTTGGTTATTGATATTGGTACCGCATTTCTAACCTATTCTGCTGGGGCTAGGGAAAGTATGAATATTCGAGCGGCGTTTATTCACAACGTATCCGATGCGCTGGCTTCTGTTGCGGTGATTGTCGCCGGTGTCATGATTATTCTTTATCAGCTGTATATCGTGGATGTTATTGCGACGATAGCCATATCTGTCTACGTTATTTATCACGGTATAGTATTGCTAAAAAAATGCATTTTGATTCTCATGCAGGCAGTCCCGGAGGGGATCAGTATTAATGAGATCAAATGTACTTTGAATGATATTGAAGGGGTTGATCAGGTAGAGCATGTGCATGTTTGGCAGCTAGATGAAAATAGGTTGTTTTTTGAAGGACATTTATCTTTAAGGGGGACTGATCGAACTGCTATTAAATCGGCGGTTAGGTCAGCATTAAAACAGAATTTCGGAATTACTCATTGTACTATAGAAGAAATATAGGTGAGCAATATGAGCAGGGCGAGATCGCGAACGTTTTTTGAGCTAATTCTGCCTGTGTTTCGAGCAGGGTTTGTGGGTTAAATCACCATTTCAAATGTAAGCGTCCGACAAACTGCACCTTCATATTTTAGGGAAGGTGCGAACAAGTCGTCGCACAGCTCTGGCTTTGATAGCAGCGACAGTTCAAGGCATTCAACTGAGGGCATGCCGAGGCCTGCTGAAGTTGAATAACGCCGAAATGGTGTTGCTATCAAAGCCCCGCAGGGCGAGGCTTACAGCGGTATTTGCTGCGTTACAGTTCTTGCGAAGGACTAGGGCCATTCGCTGCAAACTGTGCCTAGCATCTATCCACTTTAAGCACACGCAGAGCAAGCGCACAGCTCTGGCTTTGATAGCAGCGACAGTTCAAGGCATTCAACTGAGGGCATGCCGAGGCCTGCTGAAGTTGAATAACGCCGAAATGGTGTTGCTATCAAAGCCCCGCAGGGCGAGGCTTACAGCGGTATTTGCTGCGTTACAGTTCTTGCGAAGGACTAGGGCCATTCGCTGCAAACTGTGCCTAGCATCTATCCACTTTAAGCACACGCAGAGCAAGCACGGGACTTATTCGCACCTTCCTTAGCTATCAGCCACCATCATTGTTCTTCTGATTTATAGGAGGACAATATGTTTAATAACAGTACCCGGCTTGATGTCACTTTGATATGCGGCATCACTGATATGCGCAAGTCGATAGATGTAGTGGTCAACTAAAATTGGCCACGGTTTTGTATTCAAGCCAGTATCTTCGCTCTGACTCATTGGGTGTCAGCCCACCGTTATATTGATGTGGTCTCAGCTGACTGTAATACCCCGTCACATATCGCGAAATTTCACTCTTAGCCTCACCGATATCCCGATAGCCGGTCATCGGTATCCATTCTGTTTTTAAGCTTCTAAAGAAGCGCTCCATCGGGCTGTTGTCCCAGCAGTTTCCTCGTCGACT
>NZ_JAKEVJ010000145.1:0-2978 GCF_022398425.1 Shewanella sp. Isolate7
ATTCAATGGATCTCAAGGCATTACACTACTTTGTCGAAATCGTCGCCTCCGGGGGCTTTAACCGCGCCGCCGAGCGGATCCATATCAGCCAACCTGCGCTGTCCAAGTCCATCGCCCAGCTCGAGAGCGAGCTGGATCTGCCCCTGCTCACCCGTGGCAAACGCGGCACTAAGGTGCAGCTTACGCCCCATGGCGAGGTGGTCTATCGCCACGCCCTTAAACTGCTGGAAGACAAGCAGGCAATGATGGAAGAGCTGGCACAGCTCAAGGGGCTA
This sequence comes from Shewanella sp. Isolate7, assembly GCF_022398425.1. NCBI lineage: Bacteria > Pseudomonadati > Pseudomonadota > Gammaproteobacteria > Alteromonadales > Shewanellaceae > Shewanella > Shewanella sp. Isolate7. The sequence goes on from NZ_JAKEVJ010000145.1 coordinate 276, forward strand.
AACTTAGGGATACTGCGTCTTGGTCTGGCGCCACTGGGCAGCGCCGAGCTGTTTGCGCCCATCATCGCCAAGTATCGTCAGACCTATCCAGAGATAGAGACCCAGCTGCTGGTCCGCGGCGGCGTGGAGCAGACACAGGCCCTACAACAGGGTGAAATTGAACTCGCCACCGGCATCATAGACCTCAAGGATCGCTATGAGGGGATCGCCATTCATACCGAGCCCATGGTGGTGGTACTCCCCAGCGAACACCCGCTGGCGAGGCACGCCGAGATCCCCCTCGGCGAACTCGATGACCAGCCACAGATACTGTTTGAATCGGAATTTTCACTCCATGAGATGGTGATCAAAGCCTGTCAGCAGGCGGGCGTTAACATCAAGAACCCGACCCAGGTGAACCAACCCGAGTTTGGCGTCGCCCTGGTCGCCGCCGGGATCGGCGTGATGCTGCTGCCTAAGTTTATTGCCGAGCGCTACCTGCCCAAGGGTGTGGTCATCCGTCCCCTCACCCAGACTGCACTCAGCTGGCAGATGAGCCTGTTTTGGCGCAAAGATCTCAGCCTCTCCTTCGCCGCCCAGGCGATGATAGACCTGGTCAAACGCCATCAGGCGAGCGGCGAATAGCCTATTAGTCTTCTGCGATGGGACACTCGCTGGGGGCGATACGCTCGATAACGACCTCCTCCTGCGGGACATCGCTGTACTCCCCTACCCGAGTGGTGACCACTATGCCTATCTGGTCCACCACCTCCATGCCGAAGAGCACCTTGCCAAACACGGCGTAGCCTGGGCTGCTGGCGCTGTAATCCAGCTGAGGGTTGTCTAGAATGTTGATGAAAAACTGCGAGGTGGCCGAATCACTCTGACGCCCACGCGCCATGGCCAGTGTGCCCCTGAGATTGCTAAAGCCCACCCGGGCCTCGTTAGATATGGGCGCACCTCCCGGCTTAGGCACCATGCCCGAGGTGAAACCGCCCCCCTGAATGATGAAATTATGGTTCACCCTGTGGATCAGGGTGCCATCGTAAAACTTGGCGTCGACATAGTCGCTGAAGTTGACGGCCGATTGCGGCGTATGAAGGCTATCTATCCCCAGCCCAATCTTCCCCATACTCGTGGTCATGGTAAAGCAGGCATCTATGGTCATATCGGGCACAGGGCCGGTCACCGGCGGATTGACGATCACCCCGTTGCTGCCCGCCTCACTGCCGCAGCCACCCAAGCCCAGGAGCAACAGAGCCCCCAGGGCTAACTTGCCTCTTAATTGCTTTTTCATCACAGTCCCCAAAGCGTGTAACAAGAGGGATGTTACGAGTCCGAAAATTAGAAAACAATATAAGATACAAGTTGTTACTGATACATTATGCTACATCCGATAGCCGTAAATCAGCGGCGAAGCCGGCCGATAAGCGACATGATGGCAAGGGCGATGGCGCCCACCAATACACCGAACAGTGCATTGAGCAGACTCGGGGTCATCCAGGCTAAGACCGGCCCCACCAGGCTAAGCTCTGCCACCCAATGGGCCGCCTGCTCAAAATAGTCCGCGATCAGATGAATACCATGGGTGAGGATGCCGCCCCCCACCATGAACATGGCAATGGTGCCCACCACAGTCAGGCCGCGCATCAGGTAGGGTGCGGCGTTCACCAGGGCGCCGCCTAACTTACGACCCAGACGGCGCAGCAGGCCGTCGCCCTGGCGCTGGCTCAAGTAGAGGCCGGCATCATCCAACTTAACGATACCCGCCACTAGGCCATAGACACCGACCGTCATCAACACGGCAATGATTGCCAGGGTGACCACCTGAGTCATGAAACTGCTCTCGGCCACCACGCCTAAGGTGATGGCGATGATCTCCGCCGACAGCACGAAGTCGGTACGGATCGCCCCGGCCACCTTCTGCTTCTCGAAGGCCTTGAGATCCGCAGCCGCCTTGGCCATCTCGCTCTCACTCATGGCAGGCTCGTGCTTATGGGTCATGGAGTGGTGGACCTTCTCGAAGCCCTCATAGCAGAGAAACAAGCCGCCGAACATCAGCAGCGGCGTCACCGCCCAGGGGATGAAGGCGCTAATCAAGAGCGCCGCCGGTACTAAGATCAGCTTGTTTCGCAGCGAGCCCTTGGCCACCGCCCACACCACGGGCAGCTCACGATCGGCGTTGACCCCTGATACCTGTTGGGCGTTTAACGCCAGGTCATCCCCCAGCACCCCGGCTGTCTTGCGCGCCGCGACCTTACTCATCAGGGCCACATCATCCAAAATGGCTGCAATATCATCCAACAAGCTCAATAGACTCGCGCCTGCCATGCTGTCTCCTTTTCTCTACTCAATATCCTTTACCCACAACCCGAACTGGGCACGGGGCCTCTAACCAATTAATCGCTAGAGGGCTAATGTTGACAGCTAACGTACTCTGAACACGAATATTTTTCCAGTCAGCCCCATGCAAATTGTAGTGGCATAGTGAATTTGGCCACCTGAATAGACGAAGTGATAGACTCACTTCCAGAGAAAAGGTGGTAGAAATGAAGAACACAAGACCGACATTCAGTGCAGAGTTCAAATTAGAAGCTGCGCAGCTGGTAACGAAACAGGGATACAGCATAACTGAGGCTGCAAGCGCGATGGGCGTCAGTAATTCAGCCATGCGTAAATGGGTAAACCAGCTTCGACAGGAGAAGCAAGGCGTATCCCCCAAAG
>NZ_JAKEVJ010000146.1:0-2793 GCF_022398425.1 Shewanella sp. Isolate7
GTCGACGAGGAAACTGCTGGGACAACAGCCCGATGGAGCGCTTCTTTAGAAGCTTAAAAACAGAATGGATACCGATGACCGGCTATCGGGATATCGGTGAGGCTAAGAGTGAAATTTCACGATATGTGACGGGGTATTACAGTCAGCTGAGACCACATCAATATAACGGTGGGCTGACACCCAATGAGTCAGAGCGAAGATACTGGCTTGAATACAAAACCGTGGCCAATTTTAGTTGACCACTACATATTCTCTCTGCGGCAATGAAGCTGAATGCACTTCGTGTTGGTGTGCTTGGTATACGAGAAATAATCTAATTAGTCAAAAAAGTTGGACAGAATGAGCATAATTCACGTTAATCAGATAGCGAACAAAGTTGAACAGTTGTTCGAAAGCAAATTGGATGTATCTGATCTAAACCCATCCGATACAGAGTATCGTACAAAAGTGTTAACTCGATGTTTAGCTGCATATGCGGTCTATTGTGTTGGCGGGGCAAGTGAAGCTGAAGCTGCCAACTCAGTTATCGATGGAGCAGACGACAACGGAATTGACGCTATCTACTATTCTCCAGCGAACAAAAGAATGGTCTTAGTTCAATCTAAATGGTCAAAAAGAGGAGTTGGAGAGCCAGAAAGTGGTGATATGCGCAAATTTAAAGATGGTGTGTTTGATTTGCTAGGGTTGGATTTCTCCCGATTCAACGATAAAACAAGAAACATGCAAGCTCTCATCGAAACTGCACTAACAGCCTATGACACCAAATTTGATATTGTCTTGATCCATACAGGAAACCAACTCTTAAGTAGTCATAGTCAAAGAGTAATGGATGATTTGGTAGCCGAACTAAATGATGCGGGTGATGGTGTTAGTGAGGATGTAGTGACTTTTCATCAATTTAACCAAGCTAAGGTTCATGCTAGCTTGGCTGGAGGGATGGAAGGGGAGCCAATAGATCTCGAAATTGGACTATCACAATGGGGAAAAATTGAAGATCCCCACACTGCGTTTTTTGGAATGGTTTCCGGTGGTGAAGTATTCAATTGGTATAAATCTAAAGGTAAGCGCCTCTTTTCAAAGAACATTCGTCAAATGCTTGGCAGTACCGATGTAAATGATGAAATCAGTGCAACAATTGAAAACACACCAGAAAAGTTTTGGTATTTCAACAATGGGGTAACTCTTGTAGCCGACAGTATTAAAAAATCTATGGTAGGCGGTAATGGTAGGGATATAGGCTCATTTAAGGCGACAAATATTAGTATTGTTAACGGAGCTCAGACAGTCAGTACTATTGGTGGCTTTAATGAGTCGGAGATATCAAAACTTGAAAAGGTCAAAGTACCAATCAAGTTAATATCATTGGAAAATGCTGGTGATGATTTTGGTGCTAATGTAACAAAAACAAACAATAGACAAAATAGAATTGAAAATCGTGACTTCGTATCACTTGACGAACAACAGCTTAGGTTGAGGACTGAGCTAGCAATTGAGGGCATAGAATATAATGTAGTGCGTTCTGATGCTTTTAAGCCCTCCGTTAAGTCTTTTGACTTGTCAGAGGCAACAATTGCATTAGCATGTGCTTCAAATCAAGTAAACCTTGCTGTTCAGGCTAAACGAGAAATTGGTAAGTTTTATGAAAACTTGTCTAATGCTCCTTATAAATCAATATTTAACCCAAATGTATCAGGAGTATATGTTTCTAACGTAGTCAAAAGTTTAAGAGTTATAGAATCTCTTTTGAGTAAAAAAATAGACTCGTTAACTAAAAAAAGTGGCAGGGAATACGGAGTTTTGGTCCATGGTAATAGGATGATTGCTCTTTTAGTGTTCTCTGATCTTAACCTTAGCAAGTTGGCAAATGAATATGTCTTTGAACTAAGTGAGCCTGACTTTGAAGAATCGTTTGCAAAAGTAGTTGTAAATTTATCCCGAGAAGTTGAAGCACATTATGCGGACAAGATCTTAGGTACATTGTTTAAAAACACAACTATCTGCAAAGATCTTTACTCTAAGTGCATTTTACAATCTGTTTAAGAGTGATTCGCAACGCTTGGCATTTTTGCTATGCGTTGCGTTTAGTGTTTAAGGTGGTATGCGGCGGCATCAGTATTGCGTTGCTCACACCTTAACAGGGCGTTAACTCGAAGTAAGCGTCCGACAAACTGCACCTTCATATTTTAGCTATCAGCCACCATCATTGTTCTTCTGATTTATAGGAGGACAATATGTTTAATAACAGTACCCGGCTTGATGTCACTTTGATATGCGGCATCACTGATATGCGCAAGTCGATAGATGGTTTGAGTAACATTGTTGCTTATAGCTTGCGACAAGAGCCCTGTAATGGGCACTTGTTTGTTTTCTGTAATCGACAGCGCAATAAATTGAAGATTCTAAAATTGGCCACGGTTTTGTATTCAAGCCAGTATCTTCGCTCTGACTCATTGGGTGTCAGCCCACAGTTATATTGATGTGGTCTCAGCTGACTGTAATACCCCGTCACATATCGTGAAATTTCACTCTTAGCCTCACCGATATCCGTATCCGTCCGGAGAACTGCACCTAGCCGAGTTTTGCATTCCAGGGTAGCAAGTGTTCTAGACACTCGGGCTTAAGTGACAACTGCTCAAGGCAGTACATCAAGTAATCGAAGGGCGTCAACCCATTCGCCTTGGCGGTTTCGATCACACTGTACAGTATGGCACTCGCGTTCGCACCATTGGCCGTATTGGCAAATAGCCAGTTCTTCCGCCCAATGACGAACGGTTTTATCGCTCTCTCGGCGCG
>NZ_JAKEVJ010000147.1:0-2481 GCF_022398425.1 Shewanella sp. Isolate7
GATTTTATCTAATAATATTACATGGTTAGAGAAAATATCTTACTAGATCGAAAGCCCACTTTTCATTACAATGGCGCCGACCAATAACAGGATTGACGTCCGATAATAATAGAGTATTGGTCTTTTCTTTTTGTTACTCAATCATATCTACAATAAATGTAGTAAAAGTGAGATAAAGGATCTGTAAATGACCGCTGATAAACACCTACAAAGCTGGCAAGAACGTTTCGAAATGGCGGAGGCGATGCAGCCTCTACTTGGTAAGTTGTATCGTAACCAAGGTGTAGAAGTCATTCTATACGGTAAGCCACTTCTTAATGCTTCCACTATCGAGATCATTAAGTCACACCGTTTAGTGCGTCGTCATGTGGGTGACAAACTCAGATTACGCGAAAGTTTTCCTTTTGTTGAGGCACTTAGCAAGTTAGCGGTGAAGCAATGTAAAGTCGATATCGGTAAGTTAGCGGTTAACTACTGGCGCGAGCATGACGATGCGAGCCAGATCGAAGCTTACATGGCCCAAGAGCTGGCCTCAGCAATCGATCATGAAGACAACCAAGAAGCACGCGACGTAGTGCTCTATGGTTTCGGTCGTATCGGACGTCTATTGGCGCGTCTACTGATTGAAAGAACCGGCGTGAGCAACAAGCTGCGTCTTCGCGCTATCGTTCTGCGCGGTGGTCGTAAGGGCGACTTAGAGAAGCGCGCCAGCCTGCTACGTCGTGACTCGGTACACGGTCCATTCAACGGCTCTGTTGAGGTAGACGAAGAGAACAACGCAATCATCGCCAACGGCACCTATATTCAGGTGATCTACGCTAACTCTCCAGACGAAGTGGATTACACTCGCTATGGCATCAACAATGCGCTGGTGGTTGATAACACAGGTATCTGGAAAGACGAAGATGGCCTGGGACTGCACCTAAGATGTAACGGCGCCTCTAAGGTGCTATTGACTGCACCGGCTAAGGGCGCGATCAAGAACATCGTTTATGGCGTAAACGAAAATGACATCCTGGACGAAGACACTATCGTCTCGGCGGCAAGCTGTACCACTAACGCCATTACCCCTGTACTTAAGGCGGTCAATGACAAGTATGGCATCGTAAACGGTCACGTTGAAACGATTCACTCATACACTAACGACCAGAACCTGATCGACAACTACCACAAGGCCGATCGTCGTGGTCGTAGTGCACCGCTAAACATGGTCATCACCGAGACGGGTGCGGCTAAGGCTGTTGCCAAGGCGCTTCCAGTGCTGGCCGGCAAGCTGACGGGTAACGCCATCCGCGTACCTACGCCAAACGTTTCTATGGCTATCATCAGCCTGAACCTGAATGGCGAAACCAGCAAAGAAGATATGAACGAGTATCTACGTAATGTTGCGCTTTGTTCTGAGCTGCAAAACCAGGTGGATTTCACCGAGTCGACAGAGATTGTGTCTTCAGATCTGGTTGGTTCTCGCTACGCGGGTGTTGTCGATTCGCAAGCCACTATTGCCGATGGTAACCGCGCCATTCTTTATGTTTGGTATGACAACGAGTTCGGTTACAGCTGCCAGGTGGTTGGTGTAATGCAGAAGATGCTAGGTCTTAACTACCAGTCTCTGCCTGCCGCGTAAGCTTTACCTTAGCTGAATCTAAACGCCTCGGTTAATACCGGGGCGTTTTTTTATCCATAACAAGTTGAATATGCTTAACAAAGAGACATAAAGGTGATTAATGCAGCAATCGATGCAACAATCCGATGATAAGCCATAAATAGACGTTGACACTTTTAGGTAAATCGGTAGAATTCCCTTCCGCAGTCAGGGGAAAGCTCGATAGGGCACTTGGCTGGCAAGCGTTTCAGATGCGACATTAGCTCAGTTGGTAGAGCGATACCTTGCCAAGGTATAGGTCATCGGTTCGAACCCGATATGTCGCTCCAAATTTACGGTCAAACCGTAAACCGCTTCAGATAAAGGCGCGATGGCAGAATGGCTATGCTGCGGATTGCAAATCCGTCGATCTCGGTTCGACTCCGGGTCGCGCCTCCACTTTCCGTTTTAACGTAAATCACGATAAAACACACTAGGCCCGAGTGGTGGAATCGGTAGACACAAGGGATTTAAAATCCCTCGCTGGTAACAGCGTGACGGTTCAAGTCCGTCCTCGGGTACCAATCTGAGTTAATAGAACCGGATTGGAAAGAGCCTCACTGAATAAGTGGGGCTTTATTGTATCTGGGGTAAAAAGCTAGCCTAATACCAATCGTAATAAATAATTGATCATTCTAGCTTGTTAAAACGCTCGATAACTGTATTAGTATTTTTAATTGTAGAATAATTACTTATCTAAAAATCCTGCTTTGTTCTCAAGCGTTTTTCCAGCGCTATTTCTGATCACCTGTTTACTGTGATTGGTATAAAAGCTCCTTCTATGACTCCTGCTCCAATCGGTCTGGCTATCATCTTCAAATTTCAGTGCACTCATTTAG
>NZ_JAKEVJ010000148.1:0-2293 GCF_022398425.1 Shewanella sp. Isolate7
AAGAGATGGATGGATCGCAATTCATTATCCTAACCAGAAAGCTAGTTAGGTGTTCTAAATGAACCGCCCTGTGCGGAGCCGCATGCAGGGTGGTGTGGGGGCTGGAGGCTAGATACCTCCGGCTACCCGATGTACGCCCAGCATGGGCATGAACTAATGAGGTGAAAGTCCTCTGTAGGAAGATCACCGTTACTCTTTCTAAAAGAGAATAACATACTGTTATTAAACGTTAACTACTAGCGAATGGCAAGGGCTTATCCGCGAGGATTGGTCTGAAGGAAGCCGCTAGCAAATTTGCGAGCTGATGAATAAGAACATCATATGAGGCGTAGGCTAGAGATGAGTTGGCACAAGACGACGAAATCACGTGATCTAATGGCCACCGTAAATGATGCAGCAGTGCAAAGAAAGTTCATGCTCTTATCTGGGGAGATCTGCTTAACTCGCGATCGGTCACTAACCAGTAAGGCTCTGGTTTATAAGTGCCTTGGCTTTTCAGCGTCATCGACTGAAAAGAGCGAACCAGATGGAAACCGATAGCGCATGACGGGGTAACTTGGCATGTGATTAAGCAGAAGTCAGCAGACGGCATAGTAGCCCAACGCCCATCGTAATGGTTGGGATATGGTGAAGGCCTGAACATTTAGAAGAAGGAGGAGTCTTGTCAAACTTGTCGATACCCACTACGTCGCCAGACGATTACTATCAGCAGCGTATTGATATGCAACCGGCCTTCAACAGCGATTTATTCCAACAACTGCTCGAACCTGAAAATCTACACCGAGCTTGGCGTCAAGTTAAAGCCAATAAAGGCGCGGCGGGCATCGATGGCATGACCATCGAAGCCTTCCCGCTCTGGATGCAACAAGGCGGCTGGCAACAGTGTAAATCTCAATTAGAGCGAGGTGAATACCAACCCTCAGCGGTCAGGCGCGTGGAGATCGACAAACCCGATGGCGGTAAACGCAAATTGGGGATCCCTAACGTCATTGACCGCGTGATACAGCAAGCAATTGCTCAAATACTCACGCCACTGTTTGATCCATTCTTCTCGACTAACAGCTTTGGCTTTAGGCCGAACAGAAATGCCAAACAAGCGGTACTGCAAGTAAGGGATACCATCAAACAGAAACGCAAATTTGCCGTCGATGTTGATCTGTCTAAGTTCTTTGACCGAGTTAATCATGACCTCTTGATGACTCAACTTAGGAGCAAGGTGCAGGATAAGCGTCTGTTGGCGCTTATTGGTAAATACCTTCGAGCTGGTGTGATGGTCAACGACCAATTTGAAGCTAGCTTCGAAGGTGTGCCTCAAGGCGGCCCACTCTCGCCATTACTCTCTAACATTATGTTGGATAGTCTAGATAAAGAGCTGGAAAGCCGAGGGCATAAATTCGCCCGCTACGCGGACGACTTTATCATTTTGGTAAAGTCTATTCGAGCGGGAGAACGAGTACTCAAGAGCATCACTCAATACCTTGCCACTAAGCTAAAACTGGTTGTTAATGAACAGAAAAGCCAAGTGGTTAAGGTAAGTCAAAGCAAGTTCCTAGGCTTCACATTTAACCGAKGTAAGATCCAGTGGCATGCTAAAACATTGCACATTTTCAAACAAAAGATAAGACGCCTGACGAACCGAAATTGGGGCGTTAGTATGGGATATCAATTGTTTAAAGTTCGGCAGTACATGCAAGGCTGGATCAACTACTTTGGCATCGCCAACGCTTATCAAGGGTGTGTCGATTTAGACCATTGGATCCGACGTCGTGTTCGTATGTGCTACTGGCGTCAGTGGCGAAAACCACGGACTAAGGTACAAAACTTACTAAAACGTGGCGTCAGGATCCAAGCAGCTGTCGCCTGTGGTATCACAAGTAAAGGCCCATGGAGGAGCTCGAAGACACCAGGAATACAGCAAGCACTGAGTAATGAGTATCTAAAGAAAGCAGGATTATATTCACTAAGAGATGGATGGATCGCAATTCATTATCCTAACCAGAAAGCTAGTTAGGTGTTCTAAATGAACCGCCCTGTGCGGAGCCGCATGCAGGGTGGTGTGGGGGCTGGAGGCTAGATACCTCCGGCTACCCGATGTACGCCCAGCATGGGCATGAACTAATGAGGTGAAAGTCCTCTGTAGGAAGATCACCGTTACTCTTTCTAAAAGAGAATAACATACTGTTATTAAACGTTAACTACTAGCGAATGGCAAGGGCTTATCCGCGAGGATTGGTCTGAAGGAAGCCGCTAGCAAATTTGCGAGCTGATGAATAAGAACATCATATGAGGCGTA